>NZ_AUTI01000248.1:0-2020 GCF_000497995.1 Pseudoalteromonas sp. TB25 | reverse complement strand
TGTTTTGCCAGCTCTGCTAATGCATAGCCGCGCATGCCCCATATTTGCCACGTGCTTGCAAAGCGGCTGTAAGGCACTTGATACGAAAACGGCTCATTAATACCGGCAACTAAAATATTGGTAGAATCAGGTGATACTGAAAACGATTTAAATAAAGAAGGGCTACCTATTGCTTGAGTATTGCCATCAAGCGTTATGTAAGCCAATTGCCCTTGCCCGTAAAACTTAAACTGTGATTCATCAAACGGGCTGGTTAATAAATTTTGGTAAGTACGTGCTGGCGCTTTTTCGCCAGTACTTTGTTGAATAACAGGCACTACATTTTGGCTGTTATTTTCAAGCCTTGGTTTACCAAAATTAACAGCAAGATTTGCAACAATGGCGCTGCTATCTGGCAGCCATTTATATGGCGATGCAGTTAGTACCGAATTTAACGCAGCACTAGTTAACTCTTTTGCTTGTTTGGTTTCAACGCTGTAAAGCCATAAGTTGGCTTGGGTTGGTTGCTCAACAACAAAGGCTAAATATTTACTATTAGATGACCATTTAGGTGAGCGGATAATGCCATTAGGTAAGTTGTTAATGCTAATAACCGACCCGCTTTGAACATGCTTAAGCTCCACGGCACTAAATTTGGCACTCACACGAGAGCGCGAAAAATTAGCGGGGTTTAGCTTAATACCTGCAAGCTTAAGCTCTTCTTTTGCAAGTTCATCAAGGGTTACTACACGTTTGCGCTCAAAAAGCGCTANCTGGCCATCGCTCGATAAGTAACTAGTGGGTGCTAACTTAGCGTCAACCAATGCTGCAAGTTCGGGTGATGGGGTTTGATAGCCCTGCTCGGCGTAACTTGTTGGGACTAATGCCGCACAACAAATAAAGACAACTAACAGCCTAAAAGCGCTCATGTTTTTATCCTTTTGTTATTTTTTACTCTTATAGGCGTATATAAACACGTTTTGCTTTGTTCATAAAGTATTAAGGTAAGTTAAACACCTCTAAAAGATGACTTAATAGTGCTGATTAAGCTAAACTACAGCGCTATTTATTCACCACTGCGGTACTTAAAATACAATGCATAACAAAGCCAAATCAGTCACCATTTTTGATGTTGCAGAGCGTGCTGGTGTATCAAAATCAACCGTATCCTTGGTACTTACCCAAAGCGATAAAGTGGGCAATAAAAGTAAACAAAAAATACTCAAAGCGATAGATGAGCTAGGGTACGTTTATAATCGTGATGCCGCTGCTATGCGCTCAAAACGCTCTAACTTAGTGGCCATAGTAATAAATGATTTAACTAACCCAGCTATGGCACACCTTGCTACCAGCTTACAACTTTTGTTAAACGACAATGGCTTACAAGCCATGATTGTAAGCAGTAATAATAGTCTTGAGCTACAAGCAAACGCAGTTAAAAACTTAAAAGAATACAACGCAGCTGCATTTATTATTTGCCCCGTTGCTAATACTTGCCCCAAATGGCTTGATGCGCTCAGCGCGCAACACAAAGTAATTACCTTAATGAGTGAAGTGCCCTTTAGCGCAGCTCCGTGTGTATTACCCGACTATAAAAAAGCCAGCCACGTAGCCAGTATGCATTTACTCGCACAAGGCGTGACAAACATAGCATTTATAAGCAGTGAACTTACTTTAAGTGATTCACAAGCACTGCAAAGTGGCTTTAATACCGCTTGCGCGCAGCACAGCATTACACCATTAGCACCCATTCACTGCGCAGTAAACGCAGCCCTTAGCGCTAAAAATGCATTTATAGAAGCATATAAACACAACCCAACATTAAACGCTGTGGTGTGTGCAAACGATATTATTGCTCAAGGTGTTATTGCTGCTATTAACTCATTAACACATCACTGTATTAAAGTGGTGAGTTGCCACCATATTCCTAATAGCGCGGTTATAAATGATCACTTAACCACTGTGGCTATAAGTACAACTGATATAGCCAAGCGGTGCCTTTTAATACTGCAAGAGCTACTACAAAATACAGCCCCGCCAG
>NZ_AUTI01000247.1:0-26916 GCF_000497995.1 Pseudoalteromonas sp. TB25 | reverse complement strand
ACTTGTGCGCCCGCTGCGCCAAATGGGCCATCGACTGGGTCGGTTACTGCGCCTCCTGGGCCAAATGTGCCTTGTGCATATGAAGCTTCTTCGCCTGCATCTATTTGGTATCCTTCGCGGCGATACTCAGCACCTACAGCTACACTTACCGAGCTTTCTAAAAAGCTGACGTCTACTTCGCGACTAAAATCAACGTTTAAGGTAAGTTGATCGTAGGTAAGTGTTCCGGCATCAAAGCTTGTTTGGCTAGTAGGGCCGTATGAGGTATTTAAGCTATTTATAACGCCAAACTCGAACGCATCTTGACCATATACAGCCGATACATCGTAATTCCATTCACTTACAAAACCTTTAGCGCCAAGTGCCAGTGAAAAGTCATCTATGTCTGAGGTGATAACAGGCAAAAAGCCATCAGGGTAAACTTCTTCTATATTACGGCTATCGCTTGCACGGCGATAAAAACCACCGCCTTCGCCTTCGCGTTTGCTGTAAGAGCCAAACGAATATAAATCTACTTCGTTTGTTAACTGGTAACCTGCGTTATAAAACACTGAAAAGTCTTCAACATCGCCATTACCAAAGTTATGGTTATATCGATTTACGGTAAGTTCACGCGGGTCGAGAGAGCCATCATCTGATCGTGCGTAGTTTTCACGATTATCGTAGTCAGAGCGGTTAGTTGAATGGCGGTCGCGGTATTCTGTTGAAATGTTTAAAAAACCATTATCGCCAAGTTCAAAACCCATGTTACCTTGCAGCGTTAGTGTTTGGCCGTCTGTTAAAGAGCGATCGCCCCCTTCGGTAAAGGCTAAATTACCATCACTGCCTTCAGATACAGACTCAAGCTGTGGTACACCGTCCATTTCGGTTACGTTAGCACCATATATAGCCGCCACTGAGCCACCGCTGCTGGCACTTTTAAGCACAATATTAATAACACCGGCTATAGCATCAGAGCCATATTGGGCTGCTGCGCCATCACGTAATACTTCAATGCGGTCGATAGCATTTGCTGGAATTGCATTTAAATCAACTGATGATGAACCACGACCCGTTGAGCCGTTTAAGTTAAGTAATGCGTTGCTATGGCGGCGCTTACCATTAACAAGCACTAAAGTGTGATCAGGTGCTAAACCACGAAGTTGAGCAGGGCGTACATGGTCACTACCATCAGTAAGTGATGCTTGCGGGAAGTTAAAGCTAGGTAATAAATTGCTAAGTAGGGCATTCGTTTCAGTAAAGCCTGAATTTTTAAGTGCATCTGCACCAATTATATCGATGGGTACTGCACTGTCTTCTACTGTACGGCCTAATCGGCGAGAGCCAATTACGCTTATTTGTTCGATGTTTTCTTCTGCTTTGGTTTCTTGCTCTGCAGCATTTACTGAGAGCGAACCAACTAGTGCAGCTGATGCACTCATGGCGAGTAATATTTGTGGTACCGACTGCTGTAATTTTAATAACGGTTTTCTATTCATGCTGTATTTCCCCATACCCATTGAATTATTTTAGTTTTGTACAAAAAGATAAAGATTAAACCTCTTTGTTACCTTGAACATATACTTAATTAACAAAGCCAGTCAATTGAATAACATTCAATTAATTTAAGGGTTTTTATAATTACATTTGGTTGTTTTTTATAATGACCATTGTTTTAGTTATATAGCGAAGGTAATTGCTAAGTAATTGATGGATAATGAATTATATTTAAAAATTAAATTTAACGTTTAATTAACTGGTAAGATGAGGTTGGTAGATTTAACTAATTATTTGTAGGAAGCCATTTTTATTGGGCTGGCAATAAACAACTGTTGAGCTATAAATATTTTTAAAAATATAAAATAAAAATACACCCATTAAATGTTAACTAAATTAACATTTAATGGGTGTATTATAAATTATGTACTACTTATTAGAACCTATACTTTAAAGCATGAAGTAATTTTGTTTTTATAAGTAATTGGTATAAAAAAGAGTGCTAGAAATAGTGTTAAAATTTAATTTTTCCAATAAGCATGTCTTTAAACATTACCCAATCTCCCCACAAACTGTAAAAAGGGTGTTTAAAAGTAGCAGGGCGGTTTTTTTCAAAAAAGAAATGCCCGACCCGCGCAAACCCATATCCAATAACAGGTAATAGCCACAATAAACTGTAGTGTTGTTTTAATAATGCTATTGCGATTACAACAAGAACGAGGGTGCTTCCTATAAAATGTAAGCGGCGGCAAGTCACGTTGCGGTGCTCTTTTAAATAATAAGGATAGAAAGCTTTAAAGCTTTTAAATGTGGGGTTTGTACTTTGCATAGTGTGCTCTTTTATTGTTTTTTATTTTAATGAGGGTCGTGCTATTAAAGCGTAAGTTTACATTTGTTTACAGCGGTAAATGGCGCTTAACGCATCTAAATAGACAAAAGGGCTAAAAGTTAATAACTTAGGCGCACTATTAATAAATAAGAATGGAACTCAGGATGTTTAAACATACTCTAGCGTGTGCTGTAATTGTAGCGCTTAGCGGCTGTTCAGAGCCAACTAATACGGTAACTCAAGAAGAAGTAAAAGCACCTATGAAGCAAGTTAACGCAGTTATATACCCAGAAACAAAAAAAGGCGATGTAGTAGATACCTACTTTGAAGAAGCCGTTAGTGACCCATATCGTTGGCTTGAAGATGACATGAGCAGCGAAACTGCCGATTGGGTTAAAACGCAAAATAATTTAACGTTTTCTTATTTAGAGCAGATACCTTATCGCGATAAGTTAAAGCAGCGCCTTGAAAAACTAATGAACTACGAAAAAATAGGCGCTCCTTTTACTGAAGGCGATTACACCTATTTTTATAAAAACGATGGCCTGCAAAATCAATATGTTTTGTACCGCAGTAAAGATGGTGGCGACGTTGAAGTATTTTTAGATCCAAACAAGTTTAGTGAAGATGGTACGACGTCTATGTCGGGTTTATCGTTTTCAAAAGATGGGTCATTACTCGCGTATCAAATATCTGAAGGCGGCAGCGATTGGCGCAAAATTATAGTTATTGATGCACATACTAAAGAGCAAGTTGAAGAAGCGCTTGTTGACGTTAAATTTAGTGGCATTGATTGGTTAGGTAACGAGGGCTTTTATTATTCAAGTTACGAAAAACCTAAAGGCAGTGAGCTGTCGGCTAAAACAGATCAGCATAAAGCGTATTACCATAAGCTAGGTACTGCACAATCTGCAGATAGTGTTGTATTTGGTGAAACTGATGAGCAAAAACATCGCTATGTAGGCGCTGATGTAACTCATGACGGCCGCTACTTACTTATTTCAGCTAGTACGTCTACTTCAGGCAATAAGCTGTTTATAAAGGACTTAACAAAGCAAAACAGTGAGTTTGTAACGGTTGTAGGAAATACTGATTCAGATACATCAGTTATTGATAACGAAGGCAGCAAGCTGTTTTTAGTTACTAACCTTAATGCACCAAACAAAAAAGTAGTGACGGTTGATGCAAGCAACCCAAGCCCTGAAAATTGGGTTGATTTAATTCCTGAAACCAAAAACGTACTAAATCTTACAAAAGGTGGCGATACCTTTTTTGCTAACTACATGGTTGATGCGATTTCGCAGGTAAAACAGTACAACAAAAAAGGCGAGCTAATTCGCGAAATTACATTACCAGGCGTGGGTACTGCACGTGGTTTTGGCGGTAAAAAAGATCAAACAACGCTTTATTATTCGTTCACTAACTACAAAACACCAGGTACTACTTATACGTTTGATGTAGCTACGGGTGACTCGGGTGTTTATCGTAAGTCGGCTATTGATTTTAATAGCGATGATTACACGTCTGAGCAAGTGTTTTACACATCAAAAGACGGCACTAAAATACCGATGGTAATTACCTATAAAACAGGCATTAAGCTTGATGGTTCAAACCCTACTATTTTATATGGTTACGGTGGTTTTAATATTAGTTTAACGCCAAGCTTTAGCCCCGTTAATGCAGTATGGCTTGAGCAAGGTGGTGTGTACGCCGTTGCTAATATTCGCGGTGGTGGTGAGTACGGTAAAGACTGGCACAATGCAGGCACTAAATTGCAAAAACAAAATGTGTTTGACGACTTTATTGCCGCAGCTGAGTATTTAAAAGATAAAAAGTACACATCTAAAAAGCGCTTAGCACTTCGCGGTGGATCTAATGGTGGTTTGTTAGTTGGCGCAGTGATGACGCAGCGTCCAGACTTATTTCAAGTGGCTCTACCTGCTGTAGGCGTACTTGATATGCTGCGCTACCATACATTTACTGCGGGCGCTGGTTGGGCATACGACTACGGTACCAGTGAGCAAAGCAAAGAAATGTTTGAATACATTAAAGGTTATTCACCACTTCATAATGTAAAAGCAGGTGTTGAGTATCCAGCGACTATGATCACAACTGGCGATCATGATGACCGAGTTGTTCCTTCGCATTCGTTTAAGTTTGCCGCTGAGCTTCAAGCAAAGCAAACGGGTAATAATCCAATGCTTATTCGCATAGAAACCAATGCTGGGCATGGTGCAGGTACACCAACGAGTAAAACAATTGAGCAGTACGCTGATATATTTGGTTTTACGTTATACAACATGGGCGTAGAGTCGTTATAAAAGCGCTTTAACAAAATAGCTAACTTTAATAGCTGAGCAAAAAGGCCGAGTAAATTAAATTTACTCGGCCTTTTCAATGTTAGCAGTTAGCAGTTAGCTACTGCATAGGTGAAAACAATCGTTGGTATGTTTTATAGGCGTACTCGTCGGTCATTCCACTCAAATAATCGCAAATTATACGCATCCCTTGGTTTTGCTTTTGCGCTTCTATGTATTGTGCTTGTGTTGTTTCGGGCAATAAACGCAGCGGATCGCTAGCAAAAGCGGTAAATAACTCTATTAGCAAATTTTGACCTTTAAATTCTATTTGCTGCATTTCGGGGTCACGTATTAAACGTTGAAACACAAAATGCTTAAGTATTTGCAATACACTGTCGTATTGGGCATCTAATTTAGCGGTGTACTTTAAAATAGGGCATTCAAAGTTATCGTTTTGAATATCCAAATGTATATGAATAATAAAGGTATTAACCAGCTCACCTATGGCATCTTTTCGCTCATAATCATTTTTTGAAAACAAGCGCTGGGTCAGCGATTCAAGCATGGCGTTTAGCCAGTCAAAGTTTAGTGCTTTTAAATGGGGCAGAGCATGAGTTTGCCAATCGTCTAATGTGAGTACGTGGGTTGCAATGGCATCTTCTAAGTCGTGTACCGCGTATGCTATATCGTCGGCATGCTCCATTATGGCGCTGTCGAGCGATTTATACGTTGTTTTAGCGCGGTACTTATCAATAGCGGCATGGTTACCTAACAATGTTTTATCGTTTTGACTCAGTGGTTCTACTATCCAATTAAATATGGCTGCGTCGTCGTTGTATAACCCTTTGGCTGGTCGCCAATCATCCGCTTTTATAAATGCACGACCGGTTGTGGCATCGGGAATGGTATGCCAAAGCGTATTAATAAACGCGGGGTATTTTATAAAACCTAACAAAGTACGACGAGTTAGGTTCATACCGTGCCCATTACTGTAGGGCTCAAGTTTTGCAACTATGCGCAGTGTTTGTGCGTTACCTTCAAAACCACCGTGATCGCGCATCATGTAATTTAGCGCTATTTCGCCACCATGGCCAAAGGGTGGATGGCCAATATCGTGCGCTAAACACAGTGTTTCGAGCAGTCCAGTTGATGGAAAGTGCGTAAAGTCGCTATGTTGCGCTTTTAAATGGCGCAATATGCCGGTACCAATTTGCGATACTTCTAAAGAGTGGGTAAGGCGAGTGCGGTAAAAGTCGTTTAGGCCAATGCCCATAATTTGGGTTTTAGCTTGCAAACGCCTAAATGCTGCGGCATGAATAATACGCGAACGGTCGACCTGCCACGGCGAGCGGTTATCGTTAGGACGATGTTTATATTGCTCTATTATTCGGCTTTGCCATTGTTTATCCATACTGCTTACTCACACATAGTTAATAATATTAAACTTTGCTCAGTATACCCATGGACTTATAAATTGCGAATGAACAAATGCACTACATAGGCTCTGTTTTATCTAAAACCCAAATACACTGCTGAAAATTCAACCTTAAAGGTCATCAAACCCCAGTTATTCGCGTTTATAAAGTGGCTTAGGTATAATGCGCCTTCGTATGCTTGTGTATTAACCATGCATAGTTGTTGTTTCAAAGAGAGAATACATGTTAAAAACGATTTTTAAGCTTTTACTAACCGTGTTTTTTGTATGGGCGCTTGCATATCCGTTTATACAAAATGATGATGTTGAACTAGATGAACAAACGTCAGAACAACCAAAAAAAGTGAAGAAAAAAGAAAAACCATTACATAATGTAAAACTGCCAAAGTTTTCAGAATTTAGTGATGTTAAAGAAAAAAAACATGCATTTTTTAGCTTTATTCGTCCGCACGTTGAAGCCGAAAACAAAAAAATATTACAGCAACGCGCTAAGCTTGAAATAGCACGCATGATGCTTGAGGGTAACGAGCCACTGCAATCTAAACAAAGCAAAGATATTGTTAAAATTTTAAAGTCGTACGGTTTACCAACCACCATTGATACGCTAATACTTACGCAAGCACTACGCCGTGTTGATATAATCCCTAAAGAATTAGCGCTTATGCAAGCTGCGAATGAGTCTGCGTGGGGCACATCGCGTTTTGCACGTATTGGCCTTAACTTTTTTGGTCAGTGGTGTTACACAAAAGGTTGTGGCATGGTACCAAAACGCCGTAATACTGGAGCTGCACACGAAGTTGCTACGTTTAAATCGGTAAGAGCTGCTATAAACTCTTATTTTAAAAACATAAATACGCATCCTGCTTATAAAGATTTGCGCGCAATACGTGAAAACTTACGTCTTGAGCAAAAACCAATTTTAGCGACTGAACTTACACATGGTTTAATGTCTTACTCTGAGCGCGGTGAAGCGTATATAGAAGAGCTAAACACGATGATTAGCCAAAATAGAGCCTACTTTGATGAATAAATACATTTTTAATTGCACCAACGCCATTGCGTTAGTGCTGCTGGGCATGAGTGCATTTAATGTTAATGCAAGAGAATTTGTTATGTCGTATGACGGTTTTTATGACCGATTAAAAGTTGTTAACAAAGGCGACTTTCAATATGCGCGAGTTAATTTTTATATAAGTGATATAGCAACTAATGAAGCGTGTGCCATTAAAAGCGGCACTATTTTAACTGAAAGAAACGAGTACCCACTTAACTTCACCGATAAAGCACAGCTATTATTACCGTTCGATAAGCAACTTGATACAGATAAAGCCGTCATTGTGGTGCAGCCACAAAATCCAGATCATGATTGCCAATTAAAACTTCAAATAGAAGCAAACGAACTTGAAGACTTAACGTTTTCAAAGCAGTCGTTATATACCATTAACGAAGAACTTGATGAGCTGTTAACTGATTTATCGGGCTTTTTTGTAAGTAAATTAATGTGGTTTTTATTACCAGAGCAAAAGGGCGTAGCAGTTACATTTAAAAGCCCAATGCAATTTGATGATGAAAATATAACGTGTGAAAAGTCTGTGTGTTACTTTGCAGTTGAAGATAGCTGGGAAGATGATACCGCGTCACTTGGCGATATATCGAACGTTATTAAAGTAACGCCTTGGATTGTTAAGTAGCTCACATATAAAAAGCGGCATTTAGCCGCTTTTTTGTACCAAAATTAGTATTCGCTTTTAGTCTTTATTTGATAAGTGGTGCAGATGAATCGCGCTGCATTAAAGTAGGTTCAAAAAAGCGATTTATAACAAGGTTTTTATTTTGATAAACATCTTTAAGCACTAATTTAGCAGCCATTTCGCCCATTTTTCCGATCGGATTATCTATGGTCGTGAGTGTAGGGTACAGGTAGTTTGCAAAAATAACGTTATCAAATCCAACAATCGATAAGTCGTTTGGTAAATTATAACCGTGCTCTCGAGCATATTTCATAGCACCGGAAGCCATTTCGTCATTGGCGCACACTAGTGCAGTAAAGCTGAGCTTTTCATCAATAAAATGTTTTAAGCCTTTACTACCGCCGGTTTCGTTAAAGTCCCCAATGTAATAAAGCGCAGGATCAAATTTAATACCAGCCTCTGTGAGTGCTTGTTTATGACCCTCTAAGCGGTTAAAAGCATCTGCTTTAAACTGCGGACCTGCAATGTACGCTATTTGTGTATGGCCTTGATTTAATATCGATTTAGTGGCTAGGTAGCCACCTAATTGATTATCTAGGCTGATACAGTTGTCTTTTAATTGCTCTACGTAACGGCTCATTAAATAAACGGGCGTAGAGCCTTTACTTAGTTTTATTAGGTAGTCGTCTGAAACGGCTTCAACGTGCAAAATAATAGCATCGCAGCGTCTGCTAATTAAAAACTCAATGCCTTCTTGTTCTTTGTCTTCTTCACTGTGCCCGGTGGTAATAATAACGTGTTTACCCGCAGCACGAAGCTCCGACTCAATACCTGCCATCATTTGGGCAAAGAAAGGACCATGTAACTCAGACACTAAAATACCGACACTGTTAGTACAGTTAGAGGCTAAAGATTGCGCTATTGAGTTAGGCTTGTAGCCAAGCTGCTCCATGGCATCAAGCACTTTTTGTTTGGTTTTATCGCTTACACGGGTATTTTTGTTCATCACGCGAGAAACGGTGGCTAACGATACGCCCGCAAGCTCTGAGACTTGATAAATTGTTGCCATGTTATTTGTTCACTCGCTTATCCTTAACTACTTCGGCTAAATAATACCTTAGAGTATATATCTTAACTAGCTGTTAGTTTAGATTGAATATTTTCAACAACCTGATTAGTCAGTGTATATTTTTTCATTATGTAGGCAACAAATAAAGATCCAAAAGCAGGTAACACAGTAAATGAAAGTAAAATACCGTGTTGAGTATCAAGTGTTTGTACTACATCGGCCTGATAACTGTAAAAAGATAACAACCAGCCTGCAATTGCGCCGCCTACCGCCACGCCCATTTTAATAAAAAATATGACGCCTGAATAAACTAAACCCGTAATGCGTACACCTGTTTTTTCATGCCCGTAATCTATGGTGTCGGCCATTTTTGCCCACAACAAAGGGGTTGCCATATCTAAAAAGAATTTCCATAAAATAAAGGCAGTAAATGCGAGTACTAATTGATCTTTACTAATAAAGTAACTAAAACCACAAATAGCGGCGGCAATAACTTGTAAGCTTATATAGGCTTTTATTTTACAAAAGCGCTTTGCAAGCGGTTGAGCTAAAGCACACCCTAGCATGCTTGCTGCAACGCCTAGTGTCATAAATAAGGTGATTAAATCGTCTCGACCTAAATAGTATTTTACGTAGTAAACAGCAAGCGTAAGCCTTAATACTTGACCGGTAAGTAAAAAAAACGCAGCTAAGCAAAGCGTTCGCCATTGATCGTTTTTAATTAATGCTTTAACACTTTGGGCAAAAGGAATGTTTTGCTCTTTTGGCTGTTGTATACGCTCTTTTGTGCCTAAAAAACAAAGTAAAAAAAGTACAAAGCCTAAGATGCTCATTGCAGTCATGGTGAATTGATAGCCCTTAGCTGCATCGCCTTGGCCAAAGTACTCAACCATTGGCATAGTACAACCCGCTACTATTACGCCGCCTAACATACCAAATACAAAGCGGTAAGACTGAATAGTCACGCGCTCTTTTACATCTGCAGTAAGTACACCGCCCAGTGCACAATAAGGAATATTGATAGCGGTGTAAGCCACCATAAGAAGTGTGTAAGTAGTAAAGGCGTAAATTATTTTATCGGTGCCTTCTAAATCAGGCGTAGTAAACGCTAAAATACTAATAATGGCAAAAGGAAGTGAAAGCCAAAGTAGGTAGGGGCGAAAGTGCCCCCAGCGCGTATGTGTTTTGTCAGCAAGGTTGCCCATTAATGGGTCGGTTACGGCATCAAAAATACGTACTGCTAAAAACATAGTACCGACAACAGCGGGTGATAAACCCACTACGTCTGTGTAGTACAGCATTAAAAACATCATAACTGTTTGAAAAATAATATTACTGGCGGTGTCGCCTAAGCCATACGCTATTTTTTCTTTTACACTGACCATGATTATTTATCCCGCTTTATACTTGTTTTTAGTTATGGGTATGCTCTTATCTTTTAGAGATGAGTTCTTTATAAGCTAAGCCACTGTTTTTAATAGTGCGTTGCTGGGTTTTATAATCTACATACACAATACCAAAACGTTTTAAATAGCCTTCTGCCCATTCAAAGTTATCCATTAGGCTCCAAGCAAAGTAGCCATGTATAACAACACCTTGTTCAATTGCATTATGAACCGCGTTTAAATGAGTATTATAATAACTTAAACGGTCTAAGTCGTTAACTTCACCATTATTATATGTATCGGGCATTGCTGCACCATTTTCGGTTATATAAATAGGCGGTAAGGTGTATGTTTTATTAAGCGATACGAGCAAGTCAGTGAACGATTGCGGGTAAATTTCCCACCCCATATCAGTTAGCGGGCCCGTAGGTGCAATAGGCTCATAAATGTCAGCAGGGTGCGCTTTATAAACTTGGCGGGTATAAAAATTAATACCTAAGTAATCAATAGATTGAGAAATTAGTTCCATATCGCCCTCAAAAATCTCAGGCTGATGGTTTAATGGTAATTGATTAATTATATCAGGATATTGGGCATCAATTATTGGTTTTATATACCACTGATTAAGATAGTCGTCTGCAAATGCAGTGGCTTTTAAGTCTTCATCACTTTGAGTAAGGCTATAACACGGCGTAAAGTTAAGCACTATGCCATTTAATGTATTAGGCGAGTTTTGCTTTAATACGCTCATAGCGAGTCCGTGGGCTAATAATAAATGGTGCGCTGCTTTACGGCCATATTCTTTACCCACTTTACCTGGGGCATGAATACCAATTTCGTAACCTAAAAACGCACTACAAAATGGTTCATTCAATGTGGCA
The DNA here is from genome assembly GCF_000497995.1 of Pseudoalteromonas sp. TB25. NCBI lineage: Bacteria > Pseudomonadati > Pseudomonadota > Gammaproteobacteria > Alteromonadales > Pseudoalteromonadaceae > Pseudoalteromonas > Pseudoalteromonas sp. TB25. Next base: position 15,850 of record NZ_AUTI01000247.1, on the reverse strand, counting down.
TAAGAGTGAACGCGATCGCCAAAGGCTTTGGTAATTAAATTTACGTAATGTTCAAAAGCGTAAGCTGTTTGTCTGTTAAGCCAACCGCCTTCATCTTCAAGGTGTTGCGGTAAATCCCAGTGGTACAAAGTAACAAAGGCTTTAATATTGCGACGTTTTAGCTCATCTAAAATATCAGTATAAAACTTCACGCCTACAGGATTTAATTTTGCGTCTTGGGTCATCACGCGCGGCCATGAAATAGAAAGCCTGTATGCATCTACGCCAAGTGACTCAATAAGGTCTATATCATCACGCCAAAGGTTATAGTGATCGCAGGCGGTATGACCGTCTGAGCTATCGACTATTTTATTGGGCGTATCGCAAAAAGTGTCCCAAATACATGGGAGACGATCTTGTGATCCGCCTTCTATTTGAAAAGAAGCTGTGGCCACACCGTATACAAAGTTTTTAGATAAAAGCGGTGAATGGGGTGGTAATGATAATTTTGTCATTAATAACAAACCTTTTGTTAGTCATTTACAGAGAAATCAGCTCTGTGTTTTTGCTTAATTAATGCTGTATGCGTGGTACAAAAAATAAAAAGTGTTGAAATATACAGCTTGTTCGTATTTAATTGCATATGAAAGCGCTTACATTTAAGGTTAGTGTTTATTAATTCTTAGGTCAACTCTTTAATGCTTCTGGATGGTTTAAAGACAGCTGAAAACTAAAACAGGGCACCTTAAGAATAGATTTATAATAATAAAATACGGAGAACACATGGCAAGTTCAGCACCAGTGACAACACACACACAGTCGCAAAACTATCAGGATAAAAATTACAGTTTTGCATTAACTTCTCTAACAACATTATTTTTTATGTGGGGATTTATAACCTGCTTAAATGATATTTTAATCCCACACTTAAAAGCCGTATTTAACTTAACGTATGTACAAGCCATGTTGGTTCAGTTTTGCTTTTTTGGCGCTTACTTTTTAATGTCACTTCCAAGTGGTTATATAGTTAAAAAGGTGGGCTATAAAAAAGGCATCGTGATTGGATTATTAATTGCAGCAGTCGGGTGTATATTATTTTACCCAGCAGCGTCTTTACATAGTTACCCTGTATTTTTATTCGCTTTATTTGTACTTGCCAGCGGCATAACATTATTGCAAGTATCTGCTAATCCTTACGTAAGTTTGTTGGGCTCACCAAAAACTGCGTCATCTCGACTTACGCTTACCCAAGCTTTTAATGCATTAGGTACCACTGTTGCGCCATCATTTGGTGCTCTGTTAATTCTAGACTCAGCGTCAGAAGCCTTTTTAACACCGGCTCAAAATGCAGAGTCAGTTCAACTTCCTTACCTCCTTTTAGCTGCAATGCTTATTTTACTAGCCGGTATTTTTGCTTGGCTTAAATTACCAGACATTATGAGCGAGCAAAAAGCAGAAGCCGAAAAATCAGAGGCAATTGAAGGCAGTGCTTGGCAGTATCGCCATCTTGTATTAGGTGCTGTGGGTATATTTATGTATGTAGGCGCCGAAGTTGCAATTGGTAGCTTTTTAGTAAGCTTTTTAGTACAAGAAAATATAGCAGGGCTAAAAGAGAATGTTGCAGCTCATTACATCACTTATTATTTTGGTGGTGCTATGGTTGGGCGTTTTATTGGTGCTGCTGTAATGCAAAAACTACCCGCAGGTAAAGTACTTGGCTTTAACGCAACCATGGCTATTATTTTAGTCATTATTGCCATGAGCACGTCGGGTCAATTAGCAATGTGGTCAATACTATTGGTTGGTTTATTCAATTCGATTATGTTCCCAACTATTTTTAGTTTAGCGTTAAATGGACTTGGTAAGCATACCGCTCAAGGCTCTGGTATTTTGTGTTTGGCGATTGTAGGTGGTGCAATAGTGCCACTTTTACAAGGTGCGCTTGCTGATAGTGTGGGTGTTCAACTTTCGTATGTTTTACCTATTTTATGTTACATATTTATTGTTTTTTACGGCCTACGAGGCAGCAAACCAGTATTAGTGAAGGAGCCATCATAATGAAAACGACTTTTAAACTTAATGCATTAGCAATTGCAACGTTAGTAGGAAGTGTTACTGCACTAAGCGGATGTACTAACGAAAGCAATGTTGAAAAAGTAAATGTTGAAGCGCAATCAAAGCTTGAGAAAATTTGGCCAAAGCTTTCAATTGCAGTGAAAAAAGACCCTGCTATTGAAGCTCAAATTGTCACGTTTTTAGAAAATATGACGCTTGAGCAAAAAGTAGCGCAAATGATTCAACCAGAAATTCGTGATATTACCGTTGAAGACATGCGCAAATATGGTTTTGGCTCTTACCTCAATGGCGGTGGTGCTTTTCCTAATGGCGATAAGCATGCAACGCCAGAGGATTGGGTTGCACTTGCAGAAAAAATGTATCAAGCATCTATTGATGACTCAGTGGACGGCAGCAAAATTCCAACTATGTGGGGCACCGATGCAGTACATGGTCATAATAACGTAATTGGCGCGACACTTTTTCCACATAATATTGGTTTAGGTGCGGCTAATAACCCAGATTTAATAGAGCAAATAGCGTCTATTACCGCAGTAGAAGTAATGGCTACGGGGATAGATTGGGTATTTGCACCCACTGTAGCAGTAGTACGAGACGACCGATGGGGCAGAACGTACGAAGGCTATTCTGAAGATCCAAAAATTGTTCACGATTACTCAGCAGCGATTGTAAATGGATTGCAAGGTAAAGCCGATGGCGACTTTTTAAGTGATAAGCGCGTTATTAGCACGGTTAAGCACTTTATTGGCGATGGCGGCACCGTTGATGGAGATGATCAGGGAAATAATATAGACAGCGAGCAATCGCTATTTGATATTCATGCCCAAGGTTACGTAGGTGGTTTGTCGGCGGGTAGTCAATCTGTTATGGCATCTTTTAATAGCTGGAATGGCGTTAAAAATCACGGCAATAAATACTTACTTACAGATGTATTAAAAACACGTATGGGTTTTGATGGTTTTGTAGTGGGAGATTGGAACGGCCATGGGCAAATTAAAGGCTGTACTAACGAAAGCTGCCCAGAAGCGGTAAATGCTGGCCTTGATATTTTTATGGTGCCAACAGGTGCGTGGAAGCCGCTATATGAAAATACAATTGCACAAGTAAAAGCAGGTAAAATAAGTATGAGCCGCATTGATGATGCGGTTGCACGTATTTTACGCGTTAAGTTACGCGCTGGGTTATTTGATAAACCAAGTCCGGCTAAGCGCCTGTACTCGGGTAAAACAGAGCTTATTGGCGCTCAAGCGCATCGCGAAGTAGCACGCCAAGCTGTGCGCGAATCGCTTGTATTACTTAAAAATAAAAATAACCTATTACCTATCGCAGCTAATCAACACGTACTTGTTGCAGGTGATAGTGCCGATAACATAGGTAAACAGTCGGGTGGTTGGAGTATTACGTGGCAAGGGACTAATAACAAAAATGCAGATTTCCCAGGAGCAACGTCAATTTACAAAGGGCTTGAAGAGCAAATATCTGCAGCAGGTGGAAGTGTTACTTTAAGTGCTGATGGTACGTTTGAACAACGTCCTGATGTTGCCATTGTTGTATTTGGTGAAGAACCTTACGCAGAAGGGCACGGCGATAAAGATAATCTAGAGTTTGAGCGCGGAAATAAAAAGTCATTAGCACTTTTAAGCTCGCTAAAAGAGCAAGGCATCCCTGTTATATCTGTGTTTATTTCTGGTCGCCCTATGTGGGTGAACAGCGAACTTAACGCATCTGATGCGTTTGTGGCTGCTTGGTTACCTGGTACAGAAGGTGCGGGTATTGCTGATGTGTTATTAAAAGCGGCAGACGGTACCATCCAAAATAACTTTAAAGGTAAGCTATCGTTTTCTTGGCCTAAATCGGCGGTACAAACTGCGGTTAATAAAGGCGATGAAAATTACGATCCATTACTTCCTTATGGTTTTGGTTTAACGTATGGCGATAAAAATGTGCTAGCTGACGACCTTGATGAAGACTCTAAACTTGATAACTCAGGGCTTACGAGTATGGATATACTTGTTGGTGCACCTGTAGCACCATGGCGCTTATTGTTAAAATCGGGCGATGAGCTTTTAGATGTATCGAGTAGTACGCATGAATTTGGTGCAATTAAATACCGTACTGAGGACAAAACAGTACAAGAAGACGCGCGCCAATTTAACTTCAGCGGTGCAGAAAAAGCCAGTGCTGAAATAGTAACAAGCTTTGCAGAAGATACCATTGCCTACGTTGAAGCAAACAGTGTGATTAGCTTTGATATTAAATTAAACGAAGCACTAACGAGCGATGTAGCCCTTGCTATGACTTGTTCTGGTGAGTGTGGTGCAAGCATTGATTTAGCAAACGTCGTGGATAAAACTATTGAAAATAAATGGCAGTCAGTATCAATCGATTTAGATTGTTTTGCTGATAAAGGTGTTAATTTTGCAAGCCTTACAAGCCCATTTAGCTTGCACAGCAATGGTAAAGCATCAATTTCTGTAGCTAATATTCAGTTTGTACCAAATAAAGCGGACGAGGCTACGCTGTCTTGTAAGTAGTTTATTAACTCTATTGTGTGTATACCAAAGCCCTTCTGTTGAAGGGCTTTTTTTATGGATAGATGTTAGCTAGATAAAATATGGTAGTTTAAATATAGTTGTTTTTAATGCGCTTATAAGTCACTTAAAAGCAATTAACTTTTCGTGAGTAAGTTTTTTTCATCAAAGGTTACTACTTTGTCTCGGCCAGTTTCTTTAGCTAAGTAAAGGCGTTTATCGGCATAAGCGAGCAGTTCTTTTATAGTTGCATTCCCATTAATTGCATTACTTACCCCAGCGCTTACGGAAAGTTTTATATGCTGATTTTCATGATAAAAAGCTTGAGTGCTTATATTCTTTCTTAATAGCTCAGCATCACTTTTTGCTGCACTAAGGGTGTAATCAGGTAGTAAAATGGCAAATTCTTCTCCGCCAATTCTGGCACTAATACCTACATTTAAAAATTGCTCTTTAATAAAGTGAGATATCCACTTAATTGCGTGGTCGCCCGCTTCGTGACCAAACTGATCGTTTACACGTTTAAAAAAATCAATATCGAGCAAAATAACAGACACATTTTTGTCTATATTTTTAGGATCACTTAGTGCTTCTTTACTTTTTGTAAAAAAGCCACGGCGATTAAGTAATTGGCTTAAAGTATCGGTGTTAGCAAGGCTTGAAAGTGTATGCTCTGTATTAGAAGCCAGCAGGTATGGCAATATTAGTGCGCTACAAGTGGCCAAAATTAAATGACTACTTAAGATAAGTTGCAGTGGCTCTATGTAGTTTGGCGAATTAATACTAAAAATAGATATTGCCAATAGTGTTGTTTGTATGAGCATTAAAATGCTGTGAATTGAAAAACAAACTATCAGCGCTTTTTTTTGCAAAGTGGCTACAAAGTTCATCTGCTTAATAATATATGCGGAATATAGGTATAAAACCGAAATAATTAAGCTTGTCAGCATTTGCCCTGCAGGGTCTGAATATATGGGTAATAAAGCAACCCCCGTTAATCCAAGGAGACAATAAAGAGGTTTTAAGTTTAGTGCCTTACTGTGCTTATATTTATTTAACCCAATAATAATTAACAATGGACTTAGTAATATGAAAATATCAGCCAAATAGTGTGTAATAAAAGGCGCGTCTATTACTAACTTTAAACAGGCAAGTAACTCGGCAAATGCAAAGGTAATGCATGCTAGGCCAAATAATAAAAATGATGTTTGTTTTTTAAAGTTATGTACGGATAAAAAAAACAAGCCTATTAATACGTTAAGAATAAAAGAGAGACTGATCACAGTAGGCAGGTGTAGCATTTAAGATTCTCTTTTATTAAAGATAGGCGTGGTTGGTGTGGAAAACTTGCTGATTATTATGTATTAATGTTTAAAGGTCAATATGGGTAAAAAGTAGTAATTTACCCATATATCTAATTTGAAAGGGATTTTAACTGAACGAATATTAACGCCCGCTAAACCAAGCTCTCTAAAGCCGATTTTATATCAGGATGATGAAAACTATAATTGTTAACGAGTGCCTTTTTAGGGACTACAAATTGCCCCGTTGTTAGTAAGTCTGACATTTCACCCATTAATAGTTTAAGTACTGGGGTTGGCATAGTGATAAATGCAGGTCGAGAGAGCGCCTCGCCTAAGCTTTTACTAAATTGAGCATTGCTTACAGGGTTGGGTGCTGTTGCGTTAACAGGGCCTGATATTTCTGGGTGTTTAATAATAAAGAGTATTAGCTGAATCATATCGTCGATGTGTATCCACGACATGCCTTGCTCGCCATTACCAATCGGGCCACCCAGGCATAATTTAAAAGCAGGTAACATTTTTCCAAGTGCACCTCCTTTTTTAGCTAAAACAATACCCGTTCGCAAAAGGCATACTCTGGTTTGTTCTGATTGGGCGAGTAGTGCTGCATTTTCCCAGTCTTTACAAAGCTGGTGGCTAAATTCATCGTGTGGGCGTTCAAAAGTTTCATCAATAGGATTACTATTTTGTCGACCATAAAAACCAATTGCACTGCCAGATATAAAAGTATGCGGGGGTATACTACAGGCTTTAATTGCTTCACTAATTTGCTGTGTAATATCAATACGACTGTTTCGTATTATTTGCTTTTGTTTGTCGCTCCAGCGTTTATTTACAATCGGCTCGCCAGCGAGATTAATAACGATATCAACAGTGTTAAAGTCAACATCACGAATGTCACTTACGGCTTTAACTTTGTGGCCTAATAATACGTTTGCTTTAGTTGGATTGCGGCTAAGTACATTAACAGTATTATGATGAAGTAAAAAAGGGCATAAGTGCTTACCAATTAATCCGGTCGCGCCAGTTATAAATATATGCATTATTCATCCTTACAATAAAATAGAAGCAAGTGATTAAAAAACATACTCGCTAGCAAACAGCTTTGCAAATTTATACGTAAAACAGGCTTTTATGATCACTTCGTAATTATTTCATTTAATTACCTTTTGCCTTACACTGGGACGATATAGTTAATAAAAGGATTAATAAATTGGCAAGTTTAACTGGAGTAAATAAAAGCTTAATAGTTTTTGCTTCCTTGGTAGTGGTCCTCGCTGGAATAAAAGCCGCGAGTGTAATTATTATTCCGTTTATTTTGGCGGCATTTATTGCCATTATTTGTAACCCGCTTATCAAGTTTTTTGCGCGCTACAAAATTCCTAAAGGCATTGCTGTTATGTTGGTCGTGCTGATTATAGTTGGCTTAGGGGTAAGCCTTGGCGGGCTTGTAGGGCAATCTATCAACGATTTTTCTCAGCAGCTTCCTGAGTATAAAACACAACTTAAAGAAGAATTTGTGTGGCTGGTCGATTTAGCATCTCAATACAACATACTGATCAATAAAGATCAGTTAATCAATATGTTCGACCCTGGCAAAATGGTTGATGTGGCCACTAATATGCTCACTGGATTAGGTGGCGTAATGGCAAACATGTTTTTAATTATTTTAACGGTTGTTTTTATGCTTTTTGAAGGGCCAATGCTGAGCAAGAAAATACATATGGCACTTGAAGACCCTGATAGTAAAATGAAGCAAATTGACCGCTTTTTAGAATCTATTAATTCATACTTGGCAATTAAAACGCTAGTAAGTTTAGGGACGGGTATTATTGCTGCGTTTTATTTATGGATTTTAGACGTTGACTACTTTGTGCTTTGGGGCGTTTTGGCATTTATGTTCAATTACATTCCAAATATAGGTTCAATTATTGCGGCTGTACCAGCTGTATTACTTGCCCTTATTACTCAAGGCCCATTAGTGGCAGGACTTGTTGCTGCAGGATATTTAACAATAAATACGGTAATGGGTAATATTGTAGAGCCTAAATTTTTGGGTAAAGGGCTGGGTCTTTCAACGTTAGTGGTGTTTTTATCATTAATATTTTGGGGCTGGTTATTAGGTACTGTGGGTATGCTTTTATCTGTACCATTAACAATGATTGTAAAAATAGCCCTAGAAGCCAGTGCAGAAGGTAAGTGGGTTGCCACTTTACTAGGCAGTGGTGAAGACGTTACTAAAAACAACTAACATTTATAACCATCAAGGGCTGTAAAATTAAAACCCTTGATGGTTAAGTTATCAATAAATACAGGGCTATTAATTAATAAACGATTTAATTGCGTCATCCACAGCGTTTATTGCGCCTTCTAAATATCCAGCTTCTTGTTTTGCAAACTCACTCGCTACAAAATGAATATTGAGGTTACTTAATTGCTCTTCCAAGTTTGAAAAATCAAATTCTGGGTGCTGTGAAGGCTGAGTTTGATCGTCTCTATTAGCTACAAATTTATCCTCTGCCCAGTCTTTAATAAAGTATCCGGTTGCCTTTTCAGCATCCTTACCATAAAAGTAGCTGAGCTGTTGGGCACAGGCTTGAATTAATTGCTCTTGAGTTACTTGGTTTCGTGATAAGTAGGGCACACCTATAAAGCCAAATAATGCGGCGTAATTACTATCCTCAGCACTGGCATCGTGAATCTCGACCATAGGGCCTACGCGGCTAAAGCTTTGCCCAGATAAGTTTTTATCACGCCAAAATGCATGTTCAAAAGTAGCTATAAACTTGGCTTGTCCTGCCATCCATGTAGGTACGCTGCTAAGGCGGTTTATGAGTGTTGGAGTCGCCCATAGTTCAGGTGTTAAATGCGTTGTAACCATACGAGGAGGAATTGCTGAAATTAATTTGCCAGTAGTAAAGTGCTTTATATTGCCTAAGTGATTAACCGTAATTAGCCAGTTATTATCACCTTTTTTAAGCTCAGTGACATTATGTTCTAATAATATTGAATCAGGATTAAGCTGCTCATATAAGGCAGTTATTAAGGTATTCATGCTGTGTTTGAGTCTAAATAGTTGCATATCTCCAGCACCTGCAATTTGTTGAGGTTGCTTGGAGTTAGGTGCTTGATATAACACATCACCTTTATGGTATTGCTCAAATATACTTAAGTTGAGTGACTTTATTAGCGCTTGAATTTTTGGTTGGTGGGGAAATATCCACGTAGGACCCAAATCAAAACTAACATCGTTATTTATTGGTGATTGCGCGGCAAAAATTCGGCCACCTAATTGCGATTTAGCTTCTAATAATAAGTACTCAATATTAAGTAGTTGTAATTTATACGCACTGTATAAACCAGCAAGTCCGCCACCTATAATAATTACTGGTTTGGTCATCTGTTTATCCATTAGTTTTTAGCAATCTACTAGTAGGTAGTTTGTTTTGGTATGAATAAATTGTCAAGTAAGCTATAGGGAGTGAGTAAAGAAACGTAACTAGTTTAGTGTGCTTAAGTTACGTCAAAATGGGTGTTTTAGTGATTCTGTAAATTGATTTATAAGCTCAATTTCACACAGTTTATAGCTAATGGCTGCGGTTGTCGCATTAGGAAGTTTTATTAAGTAACGCCATTGGCAGGCGCTCTCAAGGTACTTTTCATTATTTTTAATGCTGCGCATAAATAACGGCAGCACTTGCGTATTGCCTGTGCTTTCTTGTGACTTAGTTAGCTCATATTTACGCTTTTGTATCCAACTGCCTTGTGCTTGTTTTGCTTTATCAATTTGGCTATCTAGGCATTGAATATATCGCTTAGCTTCATCGGTTGTTGCTTTAGCGGCTAAAGTACATGCTTCATCTGCAAAGCTGTATTGGCTTGAAGCTAATAACACAATGGCAGTTAGTTTTAATAAATAGTTACTTTTTGTCATTGTAATTAAACTCTAAAATAAATTGAGCGCCGCCTAAGTTATCAGCTTCTGTAATAGTAAGTGTACCGTGATAGGACTTAACCAAGTCAGATACAATTGCCATCCCTACGCCGTGTCCGCTTTCGTATGTATCCAGACGAGTACCCCGTGTAAGTAGAGATTCACGTTTGTCCTCTGGCACGCCAGGACCATCATCGCTAATTCCAATACATAAAGTTTTGCTTTGAATAACTTGTATTGCTACTTGTGAGCGACACGCTTTACAGGCGTTATCAATCAAGTTACCGAGTAATTCCATTAAATCTGTTTGATCGCCTAAAAAATAATCTTTTTCGGTTACGGTGCAGGTAAAAATAATATCTTTATCACGATATACTTTTGCCATAGCACTGAGTATTGAATCGAGTACTGGCTTAATAGGTGTTTGTTTTTTCCACGTGTCTGATGCACCGGTTGCAGCACGCTTTAATTGGTGCTCGATCATCACATTAATGCGGTCGAGTTGTTCTTGTGCATCGGCATCGTTTGCCAATGGACTTGATTTTAATACAGCAAGCGGCGTTTTGAGTGCATGAGCAAGATCGCTCAATGAGGCTCTATAGCGTTCTTTTTGGCGCTGTTGCGACTCAAGTAGCAAGTTTAGGTCTGCTTTTATTGTTTGCAGTTCTACAGGGTAGAGGCCTTTAATTTCTTGAATATCACCCGATTCAATTGCTTTTATTTCTTTATCGAGTCGTTGGAGTGGGCGAGCGCTCCAAATAAAACCAATCGCCATAAGGCCTGCAATTGCAATGCCCATTATAAACATCCAATCTACAAGGGTTTGCTTAAAGCCATCCATTAAACGAAGCAGAGCGTCATTACGTTTAACTAATATAAAGCGAGCTTGTTCTGATTGATCTATGTTATTTAAAATTACAGTCAGGCTAAGTTGCCAGTACGCGGTGTTATTATACTCCACGCGCCTGAAATCGGCAGCACCGGCTTTGGTTTCTATTTGTTGAGGTACATAGTTTAAGTTTACAGCCGATTCTGAGTTCCAAACAGGATCATCATCGCGGTAAATCATAGCGTAGGTATCTGAATTTAATCTGTTTAACTCAGGCGCTAAAATAGTGCTGGGCATAATAATACCATGCTCAGTAAAGTCGACTTCAGATATTAGCGAGTAAAGCTGTGCTTCGAGAGTTTTTTCTGTCGCATCAACAAGTGAAGCGTAATACGCCTTACCAATTGAATAAAATAAGATAGGAAGTGCGACTAACAAAACAAAGACAAGGATAAATCCTTGCCTTATTTTTAACGATATTTGCGGTATTACCACTGGCTTTTAAGCCTGTAACCACGCCCACGTAGTGTCTCTACTGGGTTTAGCACGCCATCAGGGTCAAGTTTTTTACGCAAACGAAGTACAAATACTTCAATTACGTTTGAATCAAGATCGAAATCTTGGTCGTAAATATGCTCAGTAAGTTCTGATTTAGAAATTACTTTTTGCGGATTTACCATTAAGTATTCAAGTACTTTATATTCGTAAGCTGTAAGGCTAAGCTCTTTATCATCAACCCATACTTGTTGTGAACGTGTATGAATTTTAATTGGGCCCGCAGTCATTTCTGGATTTGCTTTACCAGCACTGCGACGAATTAATGCATTACAACGGGCAATAAGCTCTTCAACATGAAATGGCTTAGTAAGGTAGTCATCAGCACCTGCATCTAAACCTTCTACTTTATCTTGCCAGCGATCGCGCGCTGTTAAGATTAAAATAGGAATAGTAATGCCTTGTGCTCGTGCTTTATTGATTAGCTCAATACCGTCTATTTTAGGTAAACCTAAATCAACTACTGCCATATCAAGCGGGTATTCTGTAATGTGGAAAAGACCTGCTTCACCATCGTGACATAAATCCACGCTGTAACGTTCTTTTTCTAAAGCATTACGTAGGTTATCTGCTAAATGTAAATCGTCTTCAATAACTAAAATTCGCATTTGTTAATCCTTTTTCACTTCGCCGGTTTTTTTATTAATATGTAAATCAACGACGTGGCCGTCAGATTTGAGTATTCGTACGGTATAAAAATCTGTTTTTTCGGTAATTTTTAAGGTCTTACCGCCAATTGTTTTCTTTGCGAGTATTACGGCTTTCTTTTTGTCCACCTCAGCATGAGATGCTTGGGTGGCGGTTGCTGCTTGACTAAAGTTAGCTAAGCTAACACAAGCAATAAAACCGAGGCTTAATAATACGCGCATAATGGAAAACTCCTAGACCAGACTCACTTAGTTTAATTAACTAAGTTACTAAAATTCAAGTAAAAACGGTAAATTCGTTTTTATCCTGATAATTTTAATTAAAAACCTGTGAACAAACCCTGAATTACAGTGCAACGCACGCTCTAGGGTTTAATACTTTTTAAGCAGGAAATACCTTTTTAAAAGGTTTAACAATTGTATTTTCATAGATGCCAGCGGCAACGTAAGGGTCTGCTGCTGCCCACTCTCGAGCTGCTTCAATTGATTCAAATTCAGCAACCACTAATGAACCGGTAAAACCTGCTTCTTGAGGATCTTCACTATCGACNGCCGGTAATGGACCGGCGGTAAGTAGACGGTTTTGTGAATCAAGCTCACTAAGGCGTGCTAAATGTGCCGGGCGTGCTGCTTTTCTAAGCTCTAAGCTGTTTTCAACGTCTGTTGAGTGAATCATGTACAACATAAGGAATCTCATAAAAATTGTTAAATTTGATTAACGCAATACTACCACAGCGTTGAAAATTGGTGAATTAAAAGCGTATTTACACAGGTTTACACTTCGATTTTATTTTTAAGCTGTAATTGCTTGAAAATCTCTGTGTAACACTGGTAGAGTCGCTGAAATATACAAAATAATAAAAAGGTTTTATGCATGAGCGAAAATAGAGAACGATTTAGTTCCCGCCTTGGATTCATAATGGCAGCGGCCGGTTCAGCTGTTGGTATTGGTAATTTAGTTGGTTTTCCGGTTTCTGCTACTAAAAATGGTGGTGGCGCATTCTTATTAATTTACGCTTTATTTGTCATATTCATTTGTTTACCAGTCATGATGGCTGAAATGGCAATGGGTCGTAACGCTCAAAAAGATCCACTTGGTTCGTACAAACTATTATCTAATAACGATAAAAAATGGAAGTTAGCTGGGTTTTTTGCGGTGCTTACACCATTTATGATTGCTGTATTTTATATGGTGATTACGGTTTGGATCTTTGGTTATTTAACGCAAACAGGCCTCGGTAATTTAGATTTACTTGCAGATCCTGGCCACTTTGGTGTTTTTATTAATAGTTACACTGTGTTTGGTTATATGGCTGTTGTGGTTATTATGGTGAACTTAATTTTGTTAGGTGGTGTTAAACAAGGCATAGAAAAAGCCGCCAAATTTTTAATGCCCGCTTTATTAGTTATGCTACTAGCTCTAGTTACTTATGTATTAACGCTTGATAACGCAATGGCCGGTGTTAAATACTACATTATTCCTGATTTTTCTAAGATGAGTGCAAGTGTACTTAATGGCGCATTAAGCCAAGCGTTTTTCTCGCTATCGCTGGGCATGGGCATCTTAATGACTTACGCGTCGTATATTTCTAAAAAGGATGACATTGTAAGTAGCGCTAAAATGGTTGCTATTACTGACTCACTTGTTGCGTTTGTAGCTGGTTTAATGGTGCTACCGGCTATATTTAGTTTTGATCCTAATACAGACCCAGCTGCACTTTCTGACTCGTCTGTATCGATGATTTTTGTATACCTACCTAAAATCTTATTAGCACTGCAAAATGATATTGGCTATGTAGGTGCATCTATTGTTGCATTCTCGTTCTTCTTATTAGTATTTTTTGCAGCAATTACCTCACTTGTTTCAATAGTAGAAGTCCCGACTGCAACCCTAAGTGACCGTAAAGGTATTAGCCGTAAAAAAGCATTGGGCATCCTTACACTTTCAACCGGTGTACTTACTATTTTATGTACAATGTCGTTTGGTATGATTGACAGCCTTACATCTTTCACCAGTTATGGCGGCGTTAGTAAGAGCTTTTTTGATATTATTGTTGATGTATTTTACGACACAATTTTACCGCTTAATGGCTTAATGGTGTGTTTGTTTGTAATGTACCGCTGGAAAAAAGCACGATTAACACAAGAGCTAAGCTTAGGTTCGCCTAATTATGCGGGAAGCTTGATGGAAAAGTACGTTAACTTTTCACTTTCAACGTTTATTCCTGTCATTCTAGCTGTAATATTTATAAATACAGTGGCGACTAAGTTTTTTGATTTAAAAATATTTGGTTTTTAATAGGCCTCTATAAAAGCTTATTGAATAATATAATGCCGCTCAGTTAAGCTTAGCGGCATTTTTTATAGGCGTTTTTTACAGGTATCTGGTCTAACTATTATACCAACCTGCATAAATCTTTGATCAATTTAAGGAATTAAATTGCACTATAACGTCGTTAAAAATTTTTTATTTAGAACAACTAGATACAAAAATTTTTGCCTAGTTCTAGCGTAATTTTCTTAACGTTAAATAGACCCCATATATAAGCAGATTGGTATTAAAGGGATTTAAAATGAATAAAATTATTATTGGGTTTGCTTTTGCTATTTCATCATTTGGCGCATTTGCACAAAGTACTGATGATTGGCCTGAAGGCGGTGCAATGCACACGGGCAATACTTATAATTTAGAGGGCAATAGATACAAAACTAAAATCAGTAAAATGATGGATGAGATCTACTCTCAACTAACTGATGATTACCAAGTAGATGCAGTTAAAGCGCAAATAAAAGCATGGGAGCAGTATATAGATGCTACATGTAACGTTGTTGGCATAGCAACGGGTGCCGGTGGCTCTTGGCCCTCAACGTATAGTGTTAAATGCGAAAGAAGCCTAAGTTATGATAGATACTTTGCGACTAAAAACGCGCTGAAGTGCGTTAATAGATTAAGTAAAGAAGAGTTTGTAGGGCGTAGCGAAAAGTTAAATTGTTTAATTCAAACATTAAATATAAAAATATTTTAAGGTTTGCAGCAGCGCTACAGCTAAATTATACAGTTAGCTGTAGCATTTTAGGCTTTATAGCAACTCAATACTTACTGTTGCACCTTTTTCGATATTGCCGCTTTGTGCTGGCACTACAATTAGGCAGTTAGCTTTACTAAGCGACGAAAGTACACCCGAACCCTGTTTATTAAACGGGGCAACCACTAAGTCACCTTGCTCGTTAATTGTTGCAGTACCGCGTTGAAAGTCAGCTCTGCCAGGGCGCTTTTTAATAACGGATGTAGTAACCGCGTTAAAGCGCATTTTAGGGTTTACTACACCAAGCCCCGACAGCTTTTGCAGTGCAGGCTCTACTAACTGATTAAACGTAACAGCAGCCGACACAGGGTTACCTGGCAAGCCAAAAAAGTAACTGTTAGCTAGTTTACCAAAGGCAAAAGGTTTACCTGGTTTCATGGCTATTTTCCAAAAGTGAATTTCGCCAATTTCGTTGAGAACTTCTTTAGTAAAGTCGGCTTCACCAACCGATACACCGCCTGAGCTTATTACGGCATCGGCAAGTTCGTTCGCTTTCAAAAATGCATTAGTGATGAGTTCTTTGTCATCAGGGATTATTCCTAAATCAAGCACGTCTATATTTTTTTGTTGCAGCGCACTAATAATAACAGCGCGGTTGCTTTCAAAAATAGCGCCTTGTTTAAGAGGCTGACCAGGTTCAATTAGCTCATCGCCTGTAGAAAGCACGGCTATTTTTAAGGTTCTTACCACGTCTATATTGGCAATCCCTAAAGATGCAAGTAATCCCACATCAACGGCTTTTAATTTATCCCCTGCTTTTAAAATAACATCGTCTATTGCAATATCTTCGCCAGCAAAACGTACGTTTTCATTTAGCTCTGGTTGCGCGGTAAACGTAATTTTATCGCCATCTACCGAGGCGTTTTCTTGCATTACAACGCCGTTAGCGCCAGGTGCAATGGCGGCGCC
>NZ_AUTI01000246.1:0-1343 GCF_000497995.1 Pseudoalteromonas sp. TB25 | reverse complement strand
TTATTCTTACGCATTGCCCTGGGGTAAGTGTTCCTTCAAAAACTTGACCTGCAAACACGCTTCCTACTTGTGTGTAGGTTAAGCTTTTATCTGAAATACACAGCGCATAGCCATCCATTGCTGAGTTGTTATGAGCGGGTACGTTTATAGTTGACTTAACATCGCTTGCTAAAACGCGATCAACACTTTGCATTATAGAAATGGTTTCAACGTCTTTAACAGGCGTTATTGTGCCAAGTATATTTTGTATTGCAGTTTCAATTGGCAATAAACCGGGTGCATTGCAAACATCGTTCATATATATTGCTTACTTAAATCATTTTATTTTGAAACAATACTTATAATGTCAAAGCTTTACAATACATGGTTGGGTTATTTTTTGTGTGTGATATGCATGTTTTCGTGCAGCGTAAACGCAAAAGAAACGCTGCAAGTAGCCGTAGCGAGTAATTTTAAAACTGTATTGGAAACCCTACTAAAAAAATCCCCATTACCTAATGTTGACGTGAAAATATCAGCCGCTTCTAGCGGTGTTTTATATTCGCAAATAGTGCATGGCGCGCCATTTGATGTGTTTTTATCGGCCGACGATTTTCGCCCGCAATCGCTTATTAAAGAAGGTTATGCCGAGCAAAGTAGTTTGATCACTTACGCGTTAGGCGAACTTGCTTTGTGGCAACCCAAAGCTGAAAAAGTAAATGATAAAGTAGCCATTGCTAATCCGCGTTTTTCACCATACGGACGTGCCTCAGAGCACTACGCGAATAACCATTTTAAAAAACCAATAAATTATGTGTACGGGAATAATATTACGCATGCGTTTCAGTTTGTGCAAAGTGGTAATGTAGGAGTAGGGCTGGTGGCTGTTTCATCCCTAAAGGCGGCTTACCGTAACACGCAAGATCAAAAATATTTAGATTATACCGTGCTGCCTACCAATCAATATCCCGATATAATTCAACAAGGCGTTATTATTAGCTCGACTAAAAAACATGCTAGTGCTAAGCAACTTATGCAATTTTTAATGGCAGAAGCTACGCAGCAGCAGTTAATTGAATTAGGTTACAGAATAAAGGACAACAATGCTTCAAAGTGATTTAACCGCGCTGTGGTTAACTATAAAACTTGCCTTTATAACCGCAGTACTTCTTCTTATTTTTTGTATTCCTCTGGCTTACAAGCTCGCTGGCTATAACGGTAAATTTAAACCATTTTTAGAGGCATTAATTGCAATGCCTTTAGTGCTACCGCCTACGTTGTTAGGGTTTTATTTACTTGTTTTGTTTTCGCCTGATCACGCTTTTGGGCAGTTTTGGTTTTGGCTAACGGGTACGCAGCTTGCG
>NZ_AUTI01000245.1:0-9055 GCF_000497995.1 Pseudoalteromonas sp. TB25 | reverse complement strand
TCGGTACTTTTTGGTTTAGGCTGGGGTTTAAGTGGTATATGCCCAGGCCCGGGCTTGGTTCAATTAGTATCTCTTAAAATGGAGTTTTTATTGTTTTTTGCAGCCGTGCTAGGCGGTATGTGGTTAGCCAAAAAAGTATAATATTTGCTGCCGACTAAACTCGGCAGCTACTTTTACCCAAACAAAGGTACATAACTTGCTGCAATATATAAAACTATATTGAACAGGTTTAAGTTATGCTAAATAAAGCGCTGGAATTTTCTAACAACACACCTTGGTTAGGCGCAGCGTCCTCCCTTTCACTTATAGCTATACTACTGTTTTTAATTCGTTTTTTTGTAATGTACTGGCTAAAAAAATGGACTTCAAAAACCAAATTTATATTCGATACTTTACTAATAGAGTCAATATCTAAGCCGCTAACACTGTGCACAATTATTGTGCTACTCACCATTTTAGAGCACGACACTTTCATTATTGGTACTTCTATTTCTCAACAGATTCCTTTTAATAGCATTAATATTGTATTAGCTCTGCTTGCACTTATTATGTTTTTAGACCGCTTTATTATTGGCACTATTAATTACTATGGTAAACAATCTGCCGTGGTTTTTAATTCAAAAAGCATAATTAAAGGCGTGATACGCGTTACATTATCGTCAGTGGGATTACTGGTATTAATGGGCACGTTAGGTATTTCTATTACGCCCATTATTGCCTCGTTAGGTATTACATCACTAGCTGTTGCCCTTGCTTTGCAACCTACCCTTGAAAACTTTTTTTCTGGCGTGCAGCTAGTAATAGATAAACCTATAAGGGTGGGTGATTTTATTGAGCTTGAATCTAAGGAGCAAGGCTTTGTTGATCATATTGGCTGGCGATCTACATGGGTTAAAATGCTACCTAACAATATGATTATTATACCTAATAGCCAATTATCTAAATCGCGTATTATTAATTACTTTTACCCTGAAAAAGAGCTAAGCGTGCCTGTTGATATAAGCGTGCATTACGATTCAGATTTAGAATTTGTTGAACAAGTAACACTTGAAGTAGCTCGTGAAATACTTATTTCACACGAATGGGGCGTTGATGATTACAATACCTTTGTGGTTTTTCATACCTTTGATAGATCAAGCATTAACTTTACGGTAATGCTTAGAGCTAAAGAATACTTTAATCGCTTTTGGGTTAAATCTGCTTTTATAAAAGCCCTGCATAAACGCTATAAAAAAGAAGGTATTGTAATCCCCTTCCCTATTACGGCTATTAACACGACTCAAGAAGCCGCTAAATTTAATAGTGATAAAAAGGTGCAAGGCGATACGTAAAACAAAGCGCGAGTAACTCTCGCGCTAATAAGTATTAAAACTTGTAGGTTATTTGCCCAATAATTTCACGAGGGCTGCCAGGAAAGTGGCCGTTTCGTTCACTAAATCCACTAACCGCGTATTCTTTATCAAATAGGTTATTAATATTTACACTCAGCAATACGTCGTCAAAGCGACTCGTCCAGCTCATGTCAAATACAGTAAATGGTTTTACTTTTTGACCACTGGTACTCAGTTGCTCACTTACGTAATTTGCACCAAATGCAATTGATGAGTCAATTGAATCGATAGCGTAGCGAGTCCATAAACCTGCCTGGTGGCGTGGTGCATTAGCAAAGCGCGAACCGTCTCCAAATGTATTTGAAAGCGTATCACCCGTTACGCCGTCTACCACTTGCGTATCGTTGTAAGCGTAGTTAGCCGTTACGGTCCAGTGCGCTGATAAATCGCCGACTAAAGTTGTTTCAAATCCTCGGCTTTCTACTTCACCTATATTTAAAAGTGCAGCAATGCCATCCCCCGCTCCCGTATCGTCAGGGTTGCTCATTACCACGTTTTCTTTATTAATTTGGTAAATTGCAAAGGTGCTCATTATTTTGCCGTCGAGCCATTGGTTTTTCATACCCAGCTCGGTTTGCTTACCGGTTTCTGGTTCTAAATTACCTTCGCCTTCTACATCTTCTTGGTCGGCTGATGATGTAGGGTTAAAGCTCTCTGAGTAATTAATATATACCGATGTGTTTTCTACTGGCTGATAAGTAACAGCAACGCGCGGCGTTATATCGTTATCTGAGTAACTAAAACCTGTTTCTTGATTAAACTCTTTAAAATGGTCATAGCGCAAACCTGCAATTATTGTCCACTGCTCGCCTATGCTAATTACGTCTTGCGCGTATACACCAAATCGGTCGGTATCTACGCCATCGCGGTTCATGTCGGTAAGGTTATAAGTACTTGGATCGGTTTCACCGTAGTTTAAATTAAAAATATTTAAATTAGCGACGCCATCGGCCTCATATCGGGCGCGAAAGTAGTCATATTCGGTATCAACGGTGTGGTAATCACCACCAAATAAAAACTGATGGGTTAATTGTCCTTGTCCAAAGTTATAAACAAAGTCGGTGGTTACACTTGCCTCTTTATTGGCACGAAATTGCTTACGGTATTCACGCTTAATCGTTTCATCGTCAATATTGGCAACGCCATCACCGTTTACATCTACCCAGCTTTGCGACTCATGGTAGGCTTGGTCTCGCTCGTTATCCATGTAACGAAACGTAGTACTTAACGAAAAATCATCATTAAAATAATGGCTAAGTTCTGCTTGAAGCACCAAAGCTTCCATATTTTGATAATCAAACGACTCATTCGCGTTATAACTTGGGTCAACTAAAAAGTTACCGTTGTCATCTACCGGTACGCCACGTAAGCGGTTTCCGCCTAGGTCTTGTTTAATGTAGTCAACACTTGTGGTTAAGGTTGTTGAATCTGTTAAATCAAATAACAATCCGCCTGTCAGCTCGGTGTTTTTTGAGTCTGCATTGTTACGAAAGCTGTCTTGCTCTTCATAGTAACCACCCAATCTATAAGCCATTGTATCGCTTAAACCGCCGGTCATATCAAGTGATGCACCACGGGTGTTGTAGTTACCCAAAGTAAGCTTTAGTTCGCGTTTTTGTGTGTAGCTTGGCTTTTTGGTTACGTAATTAATCATCCCACCAGGTTCGCCACCGCCATACAAAGCAGAGGCAGGCCCTTTTAATACTTCAACACGTTCAACATTAAATAACTGCGGTACACCAAAGCCCGAATATGGGTCGCCACGCACACCATCATAAAATACATTGGCATCGTCTCTAAAACCACGAAAAGTTACGCCTGAGTAGCTGTATTCACTGACACCCGCAATAGAGCGGTATAAATCGGTAATGTCGCGCGCGGCTTGGTCAATAATAAGTTGCTCGGTTAACACCTGAGCCGATTGCGGAAGCTTAATAAGATCTAAATTAGTTTTGGTACCAATTTTACTTTCGGTTTCTAGGTAAAATTGCTGGGCACGGCCAGTTACTTCTATTTTTTCAATATCGTTATTTTGCTCGGCAAATGCCACATTAGAAAAAGCAGAAAAAGACGCAGCAATACTGAGCGCCAAATATTTTTGGTTAAACATATTGATCCAGAGAAGAGGTTTATAAAACGTTGCGAATGATAACGACTATCATTAACGTGTGCAATGTAAATAATTTCATATTCATCCTTATTTTTCGAATGAAGAGTTTTTGAGTAACACACTAAATTTGCAGCTCAGCATTAAAAAAATTAATTAGCATTACTGGAATACGAAATTGATATAATATAACATACCTTTGATTGTAATTTAGTAAGATTATTAAATGATAAATAAACTGCCCGTCACAGTGTTATCAGGTTTTTTGGGGGCTGGTAAAACCACTGTACTTAGCCATATTCTTAATAACAGGCAAGGTAAAAAAGTGGCTGNGCAGCCACTATTAAAAACGATGTATCGCTCAATCACAGTAACGAAAAGCTCGTTGAAATGAGCAACGGTTGTATTTGCTGCACCCTACGAGAAGACTTACTTGTTGAAGTGGGCAAACTTGCCAAAGATGGGCGTTTTAATTACCTCGTTATTGAATCAACCGGTATTTCTGAGCCATTACCTGTAGCCGAAACCTTCACATTTGCCGATGAAAATGGCGTATCACTGGGTGATATTGCCACCCTTGATACTATGGTAACGGTGGTTGATGCCGTTAACTTTTTAAACGACTACGAACAAGCAAATGATGTACAAGATACTGGCGAATCGTTAGGAGAAGACGACGAGCGAAGCGTAGCCGACCTACTTGTTGACCAAGTTGAATTTGCCGATGTAATCTTAATTAGTAAAACTGATTTAATTACAAACGATGAATTAAATAAACTCACTGCCATTTTAAATACGCTTAATACTCAAGCTAACATTATTCCTATTTCAGACGGCCATATTAATATTAACGAAGTGCTAAACACGGGTTTATTTAATTTTGAACGTGCCCAACAAGCACCGGGGTGGCTTAAAGAAATGCGTGGTGAACATATTCCCGAGACTAAAGAGTATGGTATTAGCAGCTTTAATTACACTGCGCGCCGCCCATTTGACCCAGAAAAGTTTTATAACTTTCTTCATAGCACCGAACAATTTGGCAAACTTATTCGCTCAAAAGGGTATTTTTGGTTAGCAACACGCCCTTTATTTTGCGCGCAGTGGAGCCAAGCAGGCGGTATAGCTCATTACGGATTTGCTGGTATGTTTTTTAAAGCCATCCCCCAAAAAGACTGGCCTACAGAGCCTGAACTGCTTGCTGACATAAATAATAAATGGGTAGAACCCTTTGGTGACATGCGCCAAGAGCTTGTGTTTATTGGTCAATCATTAAATAAACAAGCGATGATTAAAGCGCTTGATGACTGCCTACTACCAGAAGATGCCGTACTTAAAGGTAAAGACTTTTGGAGAACCTATAACGACCCGTTTCCTATTTGGGAGGAAGAGTAATGAATGCCCTAGCCCCAATAACTGCGCAAATAAAGCCTGCGGAACCGCTGTACCGAAAAGCAGCTAAAGAGTGTGACGCCGATGTATTGCCACAAATTTATAACCAAGACACTAACATTGTTATTTGGCAAAGAGACCTTGAGCAAACATTAACAAATGCAGTTAATACTCTCATTAGCGCAAATGCTTTAAAGCCACTAGAGCTTGCGGTATCGCCCGATGATGCGTTTGATCAATTAATAAAAACGCTTAAGCCAGAAGATAATAACCGCGATGAAGTTAAAGCGCTGTGTGAAGATATTGCACTGTTGGTTGAAATGTTTTGCTGCCTGTTTGATTTAAAACGCGCCGGTTTAAGGCTAAAAATATTAGATAAACCCATGTGCCCGCGTTTTCATGTAGACAAAATTCCGTGCCGGCTAGTTACTACCTATCAAGGTGTTGCTACGCAGTGGTTAAATCACAGCGATGTAAACCGCTCAAAGCTAGGTACTGGTAATTTAGGTAAACCCGATGAAGAGTCTGGCTTATTTAAAAGCCTAAATAATATTAATCAACTCAAGCAAGGTGATGTTGCCCTGCTTAAAGGCGAGTACTGGGATGAAAACGAAGGTGCAGGGCTTGTACATCGCTCACCAGCGGTGGCTGCAAACGAGCAACGCTTATTACTTACGCTCGATTTTATCTAAAATTTGTTGTGGTGATAAACGCTAAGCTAGTGCGCGTTTATCACCCTAGCGATTACTTCGTACAAACCTTGTGTATTTACAGGTTTAGATACAAAATCGTCCATGCCCACACTTAAACAGCGCTGTTTATCGTCTTCGTAGGCATTAGCGGTAATTGCAATAATGGGCACATGTGCCTTAGTGTTTGCTTCGTTAGCACGTATTGTTTGTGTACATTCGTAACCATCCATATTTGGCATTTGGCAATCCATTAAAATTAAGTCAAAGGTGTTACCCTTAAGCACTTTTAACGCTTCAATTCCATCGTTAGCCATTGTAAGTTGTATATGAGTTGGCTCTAACATTTTTGCAATTACTTGGCGGTTTATGGGGTTGTCTTCTACCAATAGTAATTTTTTGCTACCAAGATCAGGTACTGATTGCGACTTTACTGCGTCTGTGGGCTCTATAAACTCAGCTTTAGGCGCATTAATGTAAAACTTGAGCATGCTGCCTTTACCGGGTTCACTATTTAAAGATATTTCACCCTGCATTTTTTTAATTAACCCTTGGCTAATGGCCAAACCTAGCCCAGTACCGCCATATTTACGCGCAACACCTACATCAGCTTGAGTAAACTCACTAAACAATAACGATTGCTGATCTTTTTCTATGCCTATGCCGCTATCAGACACACTCACAAATAATTGCTGGCCACTGTAATCAAACGATAAACGCACAAACCCGCGCTCAGTAAACTTATACGCGTTAGATAATAAATTAATAATAACTTGGCTTAAGCGTAAATCATCTACGTTAATACAATCTGGCAAGGTGTTACTACACTGAACTATAAACTGCACATCGTCAGAGCTTACAATGGGTGAAAACAACGATTTAATATTTTCGATAAACGGCGCTAAGTTTGTTGGGCGCGGGCTAATTTGCATTGCATTAGCCTCAATTTTAGAAAAATCTAAAATATCGTTTAAGATTTTTAATAAGTTTTGAGCACTTTTTTGTTGCGTATCTAAAAGATCTCTTTGCTCGTCGGTTAACGAACTATCACGCAGCAATACTTCACCCATGCCCAAAATACCGTTCATTGGGGTGCGTAGTTCATGACTCATATTTGCTAAAAACTGCGATTTAGCCACATTAGCTAAATTAGCACGCTCTACTGCTTGCTTAAGCTTGTTAGTTTGCTCAGCAACTTGTTTTTCTAGCTGCTGGTTAAACTCACTGAGTTGTTTGTTTAGGTCTTGGTTTTTTATATTTGACGCTTGCAGGTTTTCTATTGAATGCTGCAGCGCAGTGGCTAGCATTTCAAACTGCTGTTGTAGTTGCAATACTTCTTGCCAACTTGAATCTGTATTAAAAGTATGTTTTTTTGATTTATTAAAGCTTTGCATTAAATTAGTTAAACCACTAATTGGCTGCACTAATAAGTTTGCAAGTTGGCGTACAAACAGCACCACCATAATAATTAGCATAGCGCCTAGCAAGATACTTGGCAGCCATGCTTTGGCTACAGCCATACTCAAATGTTTACGATTATAAAAAGTGATTACTTGCCATTTGCTCTGCGGATTAACATATCTAGAACTATGGTAAACCTCATTATTATTGGAGCGAAATAAATTTTTATCGCCCATATTAGGCGTATTAAAACCATCTTCGTTAAAGTCGGTTAATATTTTAAACTGCTCAAGCGAGCTAAAAACCACTTTTTGTTTATCATCCAGTACAACTAACTCGCCAGTATTTTCAAATAAATTAGGAATAAACTGCTCTAATCGTCCAAGCTTTAACGACCCCTCTACTACGCCGAAAAACTCACCATCACGATAAATAGGTGCCGACAGCGCAACAATGGCTTCATTGCCAAGCCCTCGTCCTTGAAACACACCACCGCTATAACCGAGAGGATATTGCTTAGCCTGATTAAAGTACTCGCGATCAGTGACATTACGCTGCGCCTTAGTTAACCCCGCTATAAGGTTATTAGGCGACGTTATTTCGACGTAGCNCGCTAGGGTTTGCATACAAGCTTGTAGCAAACCCAGGAAATAGATTCATTAGCCTTTTTAACTGCTGCTCACTATCTGTGCCCGCGCTTATGGCGTCGCTACTCATTACAATAGCATTTTTATGAAACGTTAAATAATCACTTAATTGAGTGCTTATATATTTGGCTTTTTCTTCAAGCTGGGCGTCTACCTCATACTCTAACCGAGAGTGGTGATCGTTCACTAAAATTACACTGGTAAGCAGTATAACCAATATAATAATAACGCTTACAACATAGCTAAGAATGCGAGCGAGAGGCCTGCCCTGATAGGCACGGCTGGCGTGGGGTACAAATACACTAAATAAATCAACTAAAGCTAAGCTAATTAACGCATTTATGAGGTACTTTGATATTGCAACAACTAGCGTTAACCATGGCAGACCAATAAGAAACTGCCCTATTCCCCAAATTATAGGTAAACCAACTAACAGCCAAAAAACAGTACCAAGAGGGAGTATGGGTTTAGAGCGGCGTAAACAAAAAGTGTAAAGCCAAAAAAGCTCGAGTAAATAAACAATACTCGGCCAGCAATGCCCCCACCTATAAAGTAAAAAGCCAGATACGATCGCAAGGCTTAAGCACGCATAACGCAGCCCAATAAACACTAAGCTACATAATACAAATACTTGCCCAAATAAAAACTCAGAACTGTCGAAAAAATATAACGGCGAGAGGTTAACTAAACCCCCTAGCAACCCTAATAAAACAGCGAGTGTCCACTTACTTCTTTGAGGCATTACTTCAACCCTAGAGTACTTTGTTAACACGCAGTGTTAAATTAATATAATTGCTACATTATTGCGTACAAGTTAAAAGTTGTCTAGCGAGAAAAGGAGCTGGAAACTATTAGGTATTATGGATTAATTTAGTGAAAAAATATAAATATTAAGGAGTTAGCGATATACACCCAATGTTGCTTGAAGTATAAGTTGGCATAGAGTTGAATCATAAAATGGCATAAAGTGACTGGTTTTCTTAAATTAAAAGCTCCTGATACCAAAGCCAGTTTTTTAATGCTAAAAAATTCCGATTAATTTAGTAGAAATAGATATTTCTCATTAAGACTTAAACACCGTTAAGTTTCAATTTTTGATGGTGAAGAAAATGATTGGATAAATTTTATGGGATATCTATGTCGATGACATGACGTACCGATTCACAACAAACGATTATATTAGCACATCAAGAATAGTGGAAATATCACCTCAGAACCAGCTAATCAAAACAGTCAGTGGTAGCCTTTATCAAGTTATTGGAAAAGGCAAAAAGCCGAAGTGCAAATGTGAGTGAGCCATTTAACAATTTGGTTAATACTAAACTATGTCATCTTATGCTTCTGGTTTATGCCATCTTTTAGTACAAATATGTCAACTTATACTTCAAACAACACCCAAATGAGGAATTTGGGTGGCAGTCTTACCAGCCA
>NZ_AUTI01000244.1:0-20402 GCF_000497995.1 Pseudoalteromonas sp. TB25 | reverse complement strand
ATACGGGCATCGTTTTTGGTGGCTTGAGTGACCACGGCACTATTTTCGGTTACCGACATTGAGCGAAACTTCCATACTTTAATTTTACGCCCATCAAGCCCATATCGGTCTTGCTTAAAAATTACAGGCCCTTTAGAAGTAAACTTAACAGCAAACGCTATAGCAATAAGCATAGGAGATATAAGCATTAAAATAATTGACGACACTATTATGTCTTCGGTGCGTTTAATAAACTCTCGTGCACCAATAAAAGGAGATTCAAAAACGCTTAGCGTGTCTACATCGCCAACGTGTTCAACACGGGCATGTATTAAATTTGAGAGTAAAAAGTCAGGTATAAAGTGCACGTCTACAGTGGTATCGCCAAGTTGCAATAACAAATCGGCTATACGCTTATCGGCTTTCATTGGGAGTGCTATATAAAGTATGTCAATTTTGCCTTCGCGGGCAGCGCATATAGCATTTTGAATTGTACCGGATATTTCGTACGTTTTTACATTATTAAATAATCGCTCTGGTTTACGGTCGTCAAAAAAACCTAAAAACTTAAAACCAAGCTCATCGTTTTTTTCTATCTCATCATACAAGTAAACCGCGGACTCTGTAGCACCTACTATAGCAACGTTGCGTAAGTTCATGCCTAAACTACGGCGATTCCGTTTATATAATTGCACTCCAAAGCGCCATATATATAAATAAACAACACTAAGTAAAAACCACAAACCTAAGCCAATACGCGAAAGCGATTCGGTAAACTTAAACATAAAAGATATGACGAATAAAATACTAAAGGCAACAAATAAAGAGCCCCAAGCACATAAAACCATGGTTTTAAATTTACCAGCACGCCAAGAGCGATAAGCAGAGAATATTTCGGCGCAGTATAGAAAGCTTAGAGCAACGGTTAAAACCGCCACCATATAATGAGCTGTCAGTTCAAAACTATAAAAAAGTGCAGAGCATTGAAAGGCTAAAAATAACGCGAATATATCGAATAAACGATAAAAACTAGCATCGGATGAGCTATTAGGCTTAAACGTCCTTGACGACTTCATACTTTTAGTCCCTAAGTAAAGTACAGTGAATAAATATCCACATAGTTATAAATTAATATTAACGTATTACTTATCTGTATTCAATAATGCCGCTTTAAAAACTTAAATTAGTGTAACAGGCCGCAACCAAATTAACCTATGATTGATAAAATATAAACAAATATAAACATTTAGATTTTGTTTATATTCAGACTATAAAAACAAACTTTTAACATAAGTCCATATACCTAATGAAAAACCTTCAAGCAGGTTAATACCCAACGCCGATTTTAATAAATAGATAAATAATAACAGTATAAAAACACCTAGGGTTATCAAAGTTGCTTGGGCTATGGCAGAGGCTTTTTTTTCGGTAGCACTTAATTGCCGCCTATTACGACCCGCTAATAATACAAAGTAATATCTGTATTTAAATAATCTAACAACGCCTCTACAATCAACTGTATGAGCTCCCCACTGCCTAGCGCCAATAGCTATTTTTAGGTGAGACAACTGCTCTTCAGTAAAGCTATTTTGCACACCTTTGGGCATTCTATTTAATAAACTTCTTATTGCTGGGTCTTCAGATAAAGTAGGCATTAACTATTCCACTCTGTTAAATATTTAATTAAATGCAACAATTTAATTGCTCGCCTTATTAGCAATAAAACCTTTAAAAATTGGTAAGTAAAAAATCACCATAGATGGAGCACCACCAGACATAAAAAACAGCATAAAAATAGAGTATAAGCATAAAGCAATAAAAACCATTTTATCTTTTTTGTTTTTTAACCCTGCATCTCGAGTAACATAAATTAAATAAGGCAGAATTAATAAAAACAAGCCAATTGTGCCTTGTTCAATTAATGTATCTAAAAAAACATTGTGCGTATAAAGAGCGAGCCCTTGGTTTATATAGTAATCACTCATAAACACTGGCAACATTTTTGGTCCTACACCAAAAACAAAATGAGTCGTAAATATATCCCAACCATTTGTTAATAATGATTGCCTATGTAGGTTGGAGATCCACAAAGCTTGCTCTTCATCTAAATAAAGCATTTCAAAATCTGAATATTCAAAAAAAGTAAAATCATTTAAAAATGATAAGTCGTAAAATAATGCCAATAGCAGTACAGTTAAACTACATAAGGCCAGCATTATAAATTTATTTAACGGTTTTACACTGATGAAGATATAAAAAAAGGCAACCATATGAAATGCCAAAATTCCTTTTCGCTCTAGAGATAGCAATATTACTGGGTATAAGAATATTAAAGGTTTTAAGTAGCTTTTATCGTCAAAGTAATAAGCACAACTTATAAGTATAACTCCCGTTAAAGCAAAGGCATATTTAGCGTCACCCAAAAATTTATAGCTTGTTAAATGACCATGCATTAAGTGATAAATCAGCGTAAAGAAACATATCACTAATAAAGTTTTTATAAAAATTGCTCTAAACTTTTCTGGATCTTTCACCGCATTTGTATATACCACGACTAAAGTAAAAAGAATTAACACCCATTGTACAGTTGCAATAATAGCTTTAGTTAAACCCACCTGCGCTAATGCATTAAAAAAGCAATAAACTATAAAAATGCATATATAATTAAAACCAACTGGGTACTTAATAACTATTTTATTTTTTAATAGTAGTAATACAAAAATGGAAATCGAAAACAAGGCTAGCACATCAGATAGCCTTATTATGACTCCACCAGTTTTGAGTCTAAAGTCAGTAAAATATAATGGTATTACCATAGCGGTAATCATAAAAAGCACATATTTAAGGTTTTTCACTTTAATGCTAAACATTGTTTAACACACTTTTATAAACTTGGGTGTGCTCAATAGCTGTATTAATAATTGAAAAGCTCGTTGCTTTATTAAGCACAGCTACAGACTGCTCATTATAATTATTAGTATCATTAACCAGCGTGTTTATTTTATCAGCTAATGTATGTGTATCGCCCACTTCAAATAAACCTTGCTCAACAACTACATTATTTAAACCTTTAACATTAGTGGCAAATGATGGGAGCCCGGCTGCCATTGCCTCTACTACTGCAATACCAAACCCTTCCCAATGGGAAGATTGTATATAAACATCTAGTGAATCTAAAAAGTTTGGTATATCGTTAACTTGGCCTAAAAATTTAACTTTATTACTTACACCTAAGCTTAAAGCATAATCTTCATACTCTGATCTTAGTTCACCATCGCCCGCTAAATTAAGTACAAACCGATCATCAAGCAGTGTCATTAATTTTAATAAGGTTTTAATATCTTTTTGTGGTGCAAATCGACCAACCATACCTATGTTAATCACTTTAGCGTCAGCACTTAGTGTTTTAGCCGTTTGAGAAAAACGCTCTAAATTAACACCATTATTTATAACGTAGGCCTTTGAACTATCGGCTTTAATGCTTTCTAAAAATTTAGTTTTAACACCTTCAGATATACAAATGATTTTTTTAAACTTTTTATAAATAACACTTTCAAGGGTTTTTATAAAAGGTAAATCTCGGCGCCTGTAATGCGGGTTATGTTCTGTAACTATTGTTGGCGTATTTGTAAAATACGCAATATAAATTGACGGGTATAAATGGGTATGCACTAAATCCGCAGCATTTAAGCGTTTTATAACACCTAAAAAACCTAAGTCACGCTTATGAAATACCTCTACCCCTAAAGCCTTTAACTCATCTACGTATTCGTTTTTGCCACGAGTTAAAATCACTTCAAACTTAAAGTCATGGTTTTGTAGTGTCATTAAATCTACAAGTAAACGCTGAACACCACCTAGACGCTGAAGATCGTTAGTTATGTGCACTATTTTTTTCATTTATTATCCATAATAAGCTTTAATTTTAAATACACAGTTAAATTACAAAACTCGCCCAATGAAACAGCAAAAATAAGTGAAATTAAATTTTAAACGTTCAACAATAGAGCTATTATATTTAACGAACAGAGGTTTGAACGAATCATTTATTTTTAAGCATTGCCTATAAAATAGATGTCTGTCTTTTCTATCTTTAATTTTAGAACCTTTTAATACTGTTAGTAAAGAGAACCTAGCAACCTCTGAAGTAACAATATTTTTATGATCATAAAGCTCAATAGTGTCTTTAACTGAATTAACTAAGTTGAGTAACAATTGAGAATAAGTAGAAGTGCGTAAGCTAGTTGTAGAACCCGCCCTTTTTCTGTAATAAACCAAAACAGAAGATATTTTCACTGTTGTACTCGCCTTCGAAAAAGCCTGGACATTATAAAAAACATCCTCGTAAATCATACCTTCAGGAAAAATAAGACCATTCAACATGCTTTTTCTGTATAAACGAGTCCAAACAAAAAAACCACTATAAAACGGGTTTAAATTTGATGACTCTAATTCTGTTAATACCGAAGAAGCACTAGCTGGCATAACAGAAGTAAACTCTTCAAAACTAAATTCAATTATGTCATTTTTTGCCGCTGTTACATAAGATGAGAGTACATCCCAATAATTGGAGGCAATTGCATCGTCAGAATCTATAAAACCAATATACTCACCTTTTGCAATTAACAAAGCGGCATTACGAGCAGCAGCTTGGCCTTTATTAACTGGTTGCTTAATTATGGTTGAATTAAATTTTATGACTGATTTATGCTCCAAAATAAAGCTTTCGCAAAGGCTTATTGAATTTTCTGGGCAGCAGTCGTCAACAAAAATAACCTCTACCTGTTCGCTATTAATACCTTGTAGTAAGCTTTTCATTAAATCAGGTATAAATTCAGCTACTTTATAAACAGGGCATATAAGTGATAATTTAATAGGCATATTAAGTATTTTCACCGTTTTTTATTACGCCATATTCTTTTGCGTAGCTTTCAAGCATTACAGGTAGCGAGTATTTTTGTTTATATAGTTCATAAGCAGCATCACCGTGTGACACTGTTTTAGCTTTATTATTAATGTATTCACACATAGCAATAGCCATTGTAGATGCATCACGAATAGGGATTAAATAGCCAGATTCGCCTTCAATTATCAGCTCAGAGCAGCCACCAACATTAGAGGCAATTACCGCTTTTTTACAGGCCATTGCTTCAATAATACTTCGTGGTAAGCCTTCCCAAAAGCTAGAGAGTATAAATACATCAGCTTGAGTTAGTTTTTCAGCAAAGTTATCAACCACGCCACAAAAGTTTATTACCCCTTCAGGAAAGTTGTTAAACAACTGCTTTACTTTAGCTTCGTACTGTCCATCGCCATATATACTTAACGTAAATGGTTTGCCTTGACTTAATAAAGCGCCACACGCTTGAGCGAGCGTGGTGTAGTCTTTTTGATCTTCAAAACGAGCTGCGGTAATAAAGTTGACGGGTTTGTCGGTTAGTTCCCACGTATCGTTAAATTTACCAAGCATACCGTTACGTATAACTAACAGCTTTTTGTCGGGCACGCCTATTCGTAAATACTCATTTTTATCAAACTCACACACACCTATAATTTTTGAAGGTAAATACGAGAGTAACTTTTCAAGTCGCTCATATTTTTTAAAGCCTTTATTCTCAGGTGTGTTAACAAAAGGCACACCATGGGGTACATAATAAGAGCATTTAAAAGTAAGCATGGCAGCTATACGCCCAAGCGCACCTATTTTAGCTGTATGCCAAGAACAAACTTGTGGGTTTTCCGATATAATCAGCCATATTAATTTTAATAATGACCAAATATCGCTCAGCGGGCTTAAGTCTCTTTTTAAATTACTTAAAGCATGTACTTTAAAACCAGCAGCTCGTAATTTAGTTATCGCTTCGCCGTCGCCACCTAATGCATATACAACCTCGGCACCTTCATCTCTAAACTTTTCGCCAATTTGGCAAATGTGTTTAAATGAACCAGATACAATAGTATCCGAACGCGTCATCCCTATTAAAACCTTCATCTATGAAGCTCCAAGTAATTTTTTATAAAGTTTAATATATTTTTTAGCTATTATATCTACTGTAAAGTTAGCAGTTATTAATTGCTCAGAATAGCTTTGTGCTTCACCACTATTTTTATTATGTAATGCAATAGCATCTTCTGTACTTTTAGCAATTTCAGCAGCACTAAAACCTTTAGCAATGTAACCATTTTTATCAGTAAAAATGGCATCGCTCGCTCCACTTACAGGTGTTGACACTAATACCTTTCCAGCTAACAAAGCCTCAAGTAATGAGTTTGAGAAACCTTCAGCCTCAGAAGCATTAACAAAAATATCAAATTGTTTAATAAAATTTACCGGATCGTCAACCTCACCATAAAATGTTATTTTATTTTGCAGGTTATTTACATCAATATATTTTTTTGCTGCTGGTAGCACACTACCACTGCCTATTAAATGAAAATGCACTTGCGCATACTTTTTAGCAAGTAATGCAAATGCCTCCATTAGTACATCTACCTTTTTAATTTGTTCTAACCTACCATGATAAAAAAGATTTATTACAGAATCGTTTTTACTATCAGAAAATGAGCTATCAGCATCAATTAAGCTTTTATCAATGCTGTTTGGTATATTAATGATATTTTTAAAGCCAAACTCTTTACAGTTTTCTGCAATTACACCCGATATTGCGACTACCGTCGGGTTAGTTTTTAATACAAAACCAGTCATTATTGACCCAACAATCTTTTTGGATTTTAATGCTTTAAAATCCATATGTTGGTTAGAGTTACCTACTTTTATTAATATTGGCTTTTTAAATAATCGCGCCAGGCAGCAACCCACAAAAGCGCCAAACTTACCTTGGTGGCAATGTATTACATCAAAACTTTTATTATTAAATATCCCCCAAGCGATTACCTGAATTAGCCAAAAAAAAGAAAAAATGAACCAACGGCCTAGCCAATCCGGGGCTATTGGTGAATATAACCGAGTTACAGGCACATCGTTTATTATCTCATTTGCTTTGCCCTTAAATTTTTGACGCGAGGTTAATATGTGTACATTAACACCTTCAGCTTGAATTCCTTTTGAAACCCGCCCACATTGCTTTTCAGCACCACCAAATACATCTGGCATGTATTGACATGTAAGCATTAAAATTTTCATATTGCCTTATTTACATCCTTGTTATTTTTTAAGATTATTTTTCTTTTAAAAAATTTAAAAATAGGCTTTTCAAACAGTAGATAAGCAATGACACCACCTAAAACACCTATGAGTATAAGAACTAACCAAGTAATTATCGGTGGCATAAAAGAGGGCGGAATAAGTACTTCTCGCTTCCACAACCCCGAAATAACCATTAACGGAAACATATGAAACAAATAAATTGAATAAGACGCATCGCCACAAATCTTAAATAATTTTCCATATTCCATACTTTTTAATTTAGGGTGAAATATAAATAGCAATATTATTAATGATGCAATCGTACTACGACTCAATAATGTTGGTGCATTTAAACGCCACTCATCAATAAAAATAAACGCGCTAATTAAACTACACAAAATGGATAATGTAATAAGGGTGTATAACTTCTTCCATTCTAAACCCATACTTTTATTAATTACAAAATATGCAAGCCATCCACCTAACGCGAACGACAAAGTACGTGGATTTGTTATTACTTCAAATATAGCTATTTTAAAATCATAAAAAAACCCAAAAACTGACAAAAAAGTAAACATTATTGTCAGGCTTTTTAATATGTTGTACGAACTTAATTTAATGAACATTAAAAATGAAATTAAAAAATAGTAGAAAACGATGTAATGCAAGGTCCAACCAATCTCCAGTATTGGTTTTATATCTCCATCGATATAAATTGGATTTAGTAATATAGAGTTAAATACCTGAAAAAAACTATAACTTGCTGAGCTTCC
The DNA here is from genome assembly GCF_000497995.1 of Pseudoalteromonas sp. TB25. Classification (NCBI taxonomy): domain Bacteria; kingdom Pseudomonadati; phylum Pseudomonadota; class Gammaproteobacteria; order Alteromonadales; family Pseudoalteromonadaceae; genus Pseudoalteromonas; species Pseudoalteromonas sp. TB25. The sequence continues at coordinate 12,503 of NZ_AUTI01000244.1, read as the reverse complement.
TGGTATTAGTGACACAACTATCAGAAAGAATAAAGCTACCCACCAAATAGGGTAAATTCTTATTAATCTTTTTTTTAAAAAATCAAGTGCACAGCTGTTTTTATTCCACGTTGTATAAAAAGCAAAAAAACCTGATAAAACTAAAAACAAGTCAACACCTACGGCACCAAACACTTTTGTATAGCCTTGCTCTACCTGCCAAAAAAAATCAGTAAACTCTAAACTTTCGAAACGTTTTCTTATTAGCCCATGAGAATGTGAAACAACAATGAATATTGCACCTATAGCTCTTAAAAAATCCAAACTATTTAATCTTGTGTTATTCATTTTATTGTTAACCTCTCAAGCTTTTAATATTTGAAATTATTCCAGAGAGAGCTTTTGGAAATAAAAATCTATATATCAATAGGTATGACATAGCACCAATCAAAACGATTAAAGACACCTTAAATATTACGTCTACACCTAATAACATGAACTTTAAAGCTAACACTATCAACACACCCATAATCAAAGATGAAACAATTGAGGGTAGTAATTTTTTAAATATATTGTTTACAGAAAAAGTAAACTTTTTTTGTAAAACAACTAAAATACTCAACGACAATATTGCTGCTGTTACCACATTAGAAAACGCTACATAATAAATTGAATACTGAGAAAAAACACTTACAAGCCCAATAACAACTATAAACTCGACTATACGTAACCTAAACGGAATATTTGAGTTATGTGTTGAATGGCACAGCGGAGCAAAAAAATAATTTAGTGAAGCGCTAAAACCACTTAAACACAAAATAGAAAATATGATTCCGCTTTCAGCCCATTTATCGCCAAAAACTAAGTAGACCATTTTTTCACCTATAACAAAGCCACCAACAAATATAGGTAAAGCAAATAATGCCGTTGTTGTAATAAATTTAGTAAAACAAGCTTCGAGTTCACTTGCATTGCTTTGTAAATTAGCAAATGCAGAAAAAGAAACATCAACAATAGGCCTTATTGTAAATTGAACTATAACGTCTAATAGTTTACCTGCAATTTTAAAGTAACCTAATGCAACTACGCCTAAAAAAAAGCCTATAATAAGTTCAACAAATCTAAATATACCTTGCCCAATTAAAGAGCTTAATAGTATAGGTTGACCTTGCTTTAGTGTATTTAAAAGATCAGTTAATGTTAGCTTTAAGTTAGGCCTCCAGCTAATAGCTTTCCACACTAGTAATAATGATAATAAAACAGATATGATTTTCTGGATTATCAAACTGTAAAAGCCATAACTTGCATATGCAAGAAGAATGGCTACAGCACCTGAAAATAATGATGAGAGAAGTAACCTTATAGCAAGTTCTTTAAATTTAAAATCTCGCTTAAGTAAGCCTTCAGGTACTGTCGATAAGGCTTGAATTATAGGCACAATTGAGAGTATTTGTAGTGATAGTGCAAGCCCTGGTGCATCAAAAAGTATTTCTAAATAAGGAGCTGATATAATAAAAAATAATGTTGAAGCAAAACCAATCATTAATGTTGCAAAAAAAATAGCGTTCTCGTTATTATCCCCTCCGTTATTACGTATCACCACTTCTACAAGCCCATATCTTACAATTGTATTAGTTAACTCGACAAAAACAATGGCAAGTGCAGCTGTCCCAAAATCAATAGGAGAAAGCAAACGAGACAGCACAACAAAGATAATCAGTCCAGACAGTTGGTAACACGAGCTACCAACAAAACTCCAGAAAGAACTTCTTATTATTTTATCATTTAGAGCCATTTCACTTCCGGTATTTATAGTTCAAATTCGCACTTAAAAAATAAAGTAGTTTTTACATTAACAATCGATGAAACACTTTATACTTAAGATATGTTCTACTTAATGTTTAATATGTCTTTTACACTTTTAAAACAGCCAAAATTCATCACCTTTTTAATTAAATAACATTTAAGAGTAACAAGTCTTTAAATTTATACTTCTGTAATAGAAATAATTTAGATATATCTTTAATGCTTAAATATTCTTCAGATTCGGGGCATCAACCATTGAGAAAACTATGATAAAAGTTACTTTTAGCTAACAGCGAATAATATTCCTTAACTAAAAGCTCTTTACTTGCTATGTGCTTTTCGTTCGAGCTTCGCATTATACTACTCCCGCCAATAGCATAAACAACTTCTGCATTTTTTTGACGAGATTTTTCACCTATCTGACAGATATATTTAAATGATCCTGATACTGTTGTGTCAGAAAAGCTCATTCCGATTAAATTTTTCAAATCAATAACCTAATTATTCCGAATAAACCGAATATACTAAATTTTAGTGTTTACCATACTATCTAGAATTACATAAACAGTACGCCATGGTTAAAATCCCAACAAAATAGTTTAATTTTTTATCCCCGGAAATTTATCTACTTTACTAGCGCTTAAATACCGAAGAGAAAAAAGTAGTTTAAGGAATCGAAAAGGATTTAGTAATACGTTTTTTCTCCCAAAAGAATGTTTAAATAATCCATTTGATAAACTATGAGAATTAGAATGGCCTATTCTATATACTGCTGCTTTAAAAGGTACAGGCTTTAATGGTGCCCCAAGTTTGTTAAACTCTCGTTGATAGTTCATGTGGCTACCAAACATCATCTTTACATACTCAATATCAGCATTCTCTACTGAATCAGAAATCTCTAAAAATTTTCTTTGGACAATAAAGGAAGTCCCACAAAAATTTTTAAAATTTGAATATTCAAGTAACCAGTTACCTTTATCTCCCCATAGATAACCATTTTCGATATACCATCCTGATTGGCCTCTATTTTCTGCAACAAATTTCGACAAATCAGCGTGAATAAAATCATCATCATCAACAACCATTACATATTCAGTTACTTGGCTAAATATAAGACCAGATAAAATTCTTCTCCCTTTATCCTTTCTTATTGCTTCATAAAAATCTTTTTCGTTTTTTGTACTTTTGGTATGCGCTGGATTAGGTGGAAAATCAACATAACAGACACTAACGCCATTTGGTAAAACTGGTAATTTTGCTCCATGATTAACAACAATTACACATTTCCAATTATTTACTGACTGCTTGGAGATAGAAGTTAAAGTTTGAGTTAAGTTTGCAATCGTTGAGTCCCAATTTGAGGCATTATCTTGGTGCCTAATCGGAATAATAAACGTAATAATTTCATCCATAAAATTGACCTTGTATTCTAGGAGGTTATCTAGACTTTAAAAGTGTATTACTCATTTTATTTAAGCCATTAAAAGAAAGGGTTGCTACTTCATCTATATTGACATCAATATTGTATTCATCTTGAAAAACCGCTAATTTTTCCTTGAATTGAATAGGAGTTATTTTACAACCATGAATCAACCCCAATATCATGGCATGCATTCTAGCAGATATCACCACATCGGTATCCGTCAACAAACTGAGATAGTCACACAAGCTATCATAAGGTTGGTAAATACATTCATGTCCTGCTAATTTAGTCTTGAAATCTGTAAACAATGATTTTATAAACTCATCATCATCCTTTACCGTTGTGGTAAAAATAATCTTTTGTTTTTCCGTTGTATTATTTTTAATTAATTTCACCAAATAAGCTTTATACTCTTCTATATTTGATACATTTAAAAAAGATTTCATTTTATCATCAAAAGGAACGGGTACAAAAATGGTGTACTTAGCGTGCTTGGTAATATCAGTTTTAGAATTCGTTATTTTATTTAATGCAAAAACCACATCAGGAGCAACATCATTAGCTGTGACCTGATAAGTTTCTTCAAATATCTGCTTTGTATTGAGATCCCTTACACATATGTAATCGAAATATTTCAAAGATTTTGTATTTCTCTTTATTAAATACTCCTTCATTCTGACATCGCCACTTATACCATATAAAGCAATGGGCACTTCCAGCTTCTTAAACTCTTTGCTCCAACATAATAGGGATGAATTAAATCCTTTGTGACCTGACAACAATTCCCCCCCACCAATGATGGCACCATCAAATTTAAGATTTTTAATACTTTTTTTAATTCTAATCGTATTTAATACATCCACAAAAACAGGGAATTTCAATAAAATTTTCATTAAAAAATTACATTTTGAAAATTTATTAAATACTCTAGCTTCATCCCAAAAAGGGAGAAATACGACTCGGCACCCCTTATTTTTAAAATGTTGCGTTATTACCTGATTGATCGCTATATCTCCAAGGTTTTCAGTATGACCTTGATTAATAACTGCAATGTTATACATTTTTAATTTCTCCATATTCTATATTTTCATTACCTAGAATGAACGTTATCTCTTTTATTGCATAAACCGAAAGCAAGCATTCATTTAAATACTGTTCTACATCCTAAATAAATACGTATAATAGCAGTTAAATCAATTATTTTATGGAGTTTATACGTTGCATATCAATGTCCTTATATTTAATTTTCAACACAAAGTTCTTACCACTTTGTGTCAATAAAATTACAGAAGGCAAGACGAAGCTAAAAATCCCCCAAAGCACAATTGCGACTAATATATTCACCAAACTTGGAAAATCTACAACTAAAGATATCCCGATATAAAGGCTTATTATAAATATTGATGTAACGAATGCAGGGATAGAAGCTGAAATCAATTGTCTTACAGGTATTCCCGCATAATGGATCGCTATAAAAATTGACATAAATAAACTCACCGAACTTGCTAACACAACAGCATAGGCGACACCAGTTAATCCGAACTTAATACCAACAAAAATAGAAATGCTAAATATAATAAGAGAAAGGAAATTTTTATAGGTTAGTGCTTTAATTGTGCCATAAGCAGCTAAAAAAGAGTTTACAAAATTATTTAGGCATTTAAATACAACATTTGCTGCAAGTATTTTTAATAAGACAATCACCACTTCCCAACCATTTCCCATCATTATAGTAATGATATCAGTCGCACCGAGGAATAATGTAATAGCACCAACTGTTAGGACAAGTAAAAGCAGACTATAAATATCTATAAAAAATTGCCTGAGCTTTTCTTTCTCTGCTTTCATTGCAGACATAGCCGGAAAAACAACCCGATCAACCACCAACCCATATATTTGCGTAGGAAACTCAATTAGTTGCATAGCTCGAGAATAATTACCTAAATCTGTTTTACCTAAATAACGCCCAACTAATGCTATATCTATTTGTTTAGAAAAAAGATTTATAATGTTATGTGACAAGAATGCAGATGAGTATTTTATTACTTCAAAGGTTTCACTTTTTGAAAAATTAAACTTTAAAAAAGATTTACCTTGCCAGATAATTAGAGCCAGTGAAATTAATTCAGTAACAAAAATCCCGATAATAATTGCCCAGTAACCAAGGTCAAACCATACTAACGGTACCGTAATGAAAATGTTGCCAAAAATAGTAGCAAAAGCTTGTACTTTTCCTATAAAGACGATATCTCCATGACGTTGAAATAAAGCAGAGCAAATATTACTGATTGCAAGAAAGCAAAAAAGAAATGATGATATTTGCAAGGGAAATTGTACACCTGAAACACCTACAAGACGCTCAATAGAATCACTAGCAAAAATTAGTGTACAAAAAACTATCACACTGAATATGCTAGAAATAAGTATAGCTCCGCCAATATGAGCTGTATTTACAACAGGCCGTTGAATTAGAGTTTTCATTAGCCCCATATCTGCAAATAAATAAGCTAGAGCTAATACCATACTAAATGCAGCAACAACCCCAAAATCTTCGGGGGTTAAGAACCTGGCCGTTACCATTAAGACGACAAGCCTAACCAATTTAGATGCGACAGTTAACATTGCCATCATACCAATACCAGATAATAACGATTTTTGTTGGGCCATCAGAAAATATTCCTGCTCAAGTCATTAAACTCGAACTTTTCAAAATTAGTGATTATTATTGGACTACTTATGAAAATCATTAACTTTCTTTAGTATCAGAGTCATTAATCGCATTAATAATAACGTCAATAACCTTATCTGAAGAAAACTGATTCATATGTTTGTTTGCTAAATCTGCATATTCAGATAAAAATTTAGAGGCTAAACAGCCATCTCTTATAATCTTTGCTCGCTGTAACGCAGTTCTAAAAGACGTTTCTGATTCTAAATCAAATAATATACCGGCATCACCTACTGCCTCTGGTAAACCACCTCGATCTGAACTTATTACTACAGCACCGGAAGCAAGTCCTTCTAAAGCAACCATTCCAAAAGGCTCTTGCCAAATCGAAGGCACAAATACGTATGCAGACTCTGCCATAAGCTTGCTAACAGTTACTAGATCAACGGCTCCTAAATAATTGACCCCTTTTACGTTCTTTTTTTGGATCGTCCTCAATAAAGTACCACCTCCGACTAATGTTAACTCTTCAACCTTAAGTATTTCTTTGATAAGTTCGATATTTTCCAATAAATGCAAAACACCTTTTTCTACCTCAAGTCGCCCTACGAATATTGCATTTTTTTTCTCTGAATACCTATCAATAATATGCTTAGTAATTATTGTATTTTGTACAATAGGATAGGTTACATATGTTGGCAGTTTTTCAAAAAAATCGCCCCCGTCCTTTTTTGTAAATTCACTATTAACAAAGTGAATTGATTTAGTAATAACTCTGTTTTCTATCAAACGTTTAACCCTGCTGACAATCCCATTTTTCTTTAATCGATTAAAGGCTGATGATGAATGATGGTGTAATGCAGTTTTTTTTTTCATAAAAGCAACGGGCCAACATAATTTAACTGATAAATTAGAAAATAAAATCCAATCAGCTTTTATATATAATTTAAATAATTCAAGACTACTTGGAGATCTAACAATTTTCATTTGATCATCATATTCACAACGTTCAGGTGTAGAAGTAACAACAGTTACATCATAACCTTTTTCTATAAAGGCCTCTGCAATAGTCAGTGTATTCGTTGCAACACCACCTATATCGGGTAGAAATGTATATGTTGATAAAATTATTTTTTTCATTTTGCTCTCTACACCATTATTTACCGAAGATAAACCGTTACGTTAGTTTTTATTAATTAAGAATAATAAGACTTAAACCAATCAACAAACTGCTGCATACCATATTCAATGTTTGTATTAGGTTTAAAGCCAACTTCTTTTTGTAGGCTATCTATATCTGCAAATGTTGCTGGAACATCTCCTGCTTGCATTGGCATATAGTTTTTGTCAGCTACTTTACCTGCTGCTTTTTCAATTGATTCAATAAAGGTCATTAGTGCGATAGGTTCGTTGTTACCAATATTAAATACACGGTATGGAGCTTTACTTGACTCTGGCGAGGTATTGCTATTTGACTGGTCTCTTTTTGGAACTACGTCTTGAATGCGAATAATGCCCTCTACAATGTCGTCTATGTAGGTAAAGTCGCGTTTCATTTTTCCGTTATTAAATACTTTAATTTCACGATTACTTAATATTGCATCGGTAAACAAGTACGGGGCCATATCTGGGCGACCCCATGGGCCATATACTGTAAAAAAGCGCAGCCCTGTTGTTGGCAAATCGTATAGGTGGCTATAGCTATGTGCCATCAACTCATTTGATTTTTTAGTTGCTGCATACAGTGATACTGGGTGATCTACTGCATCGTCAGTCGAAAATGGCATTTTTTCGTTCATACCATAAACAGAGCTTGATGATGCATATACTAAATGCTGCACTTTATTGTGGCGACACCCTTCTAAAATAGTAGCAGTGCCTACTAAATTAGAATCAATGTATGCCATCGGATTTTCTATTGAGTAACGCACACCGGCTTGCGCTGCTAGGTGTATTACGCGGTCAAATTTTTCATCTTTAAATAAATTAGCTATGCCGTCTCTGTCTGCTAAATCCATTTTTACAAAACGAAATTGAGTAAGGTGTTTAATACGCTCAAGTCTTGCATGTTTTAATGCCGGATCGTAATAGTCGTTTAGGTTATCTAGCCCTATTACTTCGTGGCCATCGTTACATAAGCGTTCAGCTACAAAGTTACCGATAAACCCTGCGGCACCAGTTACAAGATATTTCATTTGTAAGAATCCTTTAAATTTTCTTTATTAATTTAATTTCAAGCACTGCTGTTTTAGCGTTAAAGTAATAACGCTAAATACAAATTAAATTTGGTTGTGATTTATATAAGTAAGCTACGAAACCAATTTTTTAACCGCTTTAGAAAATTCTTCACCCATATGGCTTGATTGCATTGCATATTCTACGTTGGCAAGCATATAGCCTAATTTAGAACCACAATCGTGTGACTGGCCTTTTAAATGGTATGCTTCAAGTGTTTCTAAGTGGCGTAATTGCAGTAATGCATCGGTAAGTTGTATTTCGCCACCGGCACCAGGGGGGGTGTACTCTAGTAAATCCCAAATAGCAGGCGATACAACATAACGGCCTGTAATAGCTAAGTTGCTTGGTGCTTCATCGGTATTTGGCTTTTCTACCATGTTTTTAATTATTGCGTTTTCGCCCGCGTTAATTTTTATACCGGCTAGGTCAACCACACCATATTGGTGTACTTGCTCTTTTGGTACTGGCTCTACCATTACTTGGTTGTGGCCTGTTTTGTCGAAGCGGTCGATCATTTGGCTTAAATTATCGGTTTTTGGATTTGATTTGTATTTATCAATAATTACGTCAGGTAACATTACTGCAAATGGGTTGTTGCCTACTATTGGTTTGGCGGCAAGTACTGCGTGGCCAAGGCCTAAAGGCGCAGATTGACGAACCGAAATTACGGTTACGTCTTTTGGTACTATTGAGCGCACTTCTTCTAGTAGGCTACGCTTTACACGTGCTTCTAGTGTGGCTTCTAGCTCAAAGCTGGTATCAAAATGGTTTTCGATTGAGTTTTTTGAAGCGTGAGTAACAAGTATTATTTCTTTAATACCTGCTTGTACGGCTTCGTTAACTACATATTGAATAAGTGGTTTGTCTACTAGAGGCAGCATTTCTTTTGGAATGGCTTTTGTGGCTGGTAACATACGTGTTCCAAGGCCAGCTACAGGTAATACGGCTTTTAAAACTTTCACTTTAATTCCTTTCATTATTATTTTGTAAATATATAAAGAAGAAACTAAAGTTAACTTCCATATAACGTGCTTCACATACCTTGTGTTAGCATTATTATACACACCATAATGTTTGACTCAATAAATAAAGCATCCTTTTAGATTGTTTTTTTGTTAATTTTATGTTGCACCAAACTGGTCAGGGTGAGTCATATTGGGGCATCTAATTCTTTTTGATGATCTACCTTTTTAAAAGTAATAATACTATACTGGTATAGTTATTTATTAAGGATTACTAACTTAAGGAACATTTGTGCGCTTAGGGCTTTGCATTTTATTTATTGTGTCGTTTTTTGTATGTGCACAAGATATGCTTTTGTATTTGCGTAATAGCGATATTATTACCCGTGCACAGCAACAGTATGGCAACGAAGGCCATAAACGAATTAAAGATTGGCTTAATTTTATTGATGACTCAGCTGATGAAAGCGAATGGAAAAAAATTCATCTTGTTAACGATTTTTTTAATAAACACATTAAATACAAAAGCGATGAAGACCTTTGGCAGCAAAAAGATTACTGGGCTACCCCGCTAGAGAGCTTAGGTGTTGGTATGGGCGATTGCGAAGATTACGTTATTGCTAAATACTTTACGTTAATAGCGCTAGGTGTTCCGGAGGATAAAATACGTTTAATGTATGTACGACAGCGCACAGTAAACCAACCCCACATGGTACTTATATATATAGAAGACCCAAACAGAATACCCTTTGTTTTAGGTAACTTTAATACTAAACTGCTGCCCGCAAATAAGCGCCCCGATTTAACGCCTATTTACAGTTTTAATGGTCAAGGACTTTGGTTAGCAAAATCGAAAGGGTTAGGCAATAAGGTAAAAAATAGCCGTGGTGTGTCGGCTTGGAATACTATGCTAGAGCGAATTGAACAAGGTGAGCTTGCTCCCATTAAAAGTAACATTAAAGGAACTACCAGTTATGTCTCGACTTTTTAAAAATGGATTGAGTCTTAAAACCCAAGTTTACGGTTTAATAATCGTTATTTCGGTTGTTTCATTTGTGGTTCGAGTAGTTACAGATGTTGAAACTACTCGCGATTACTTACAAACCCAAATGGGAAGCCATGCCCAAGACACAGCTACCAGCTTAGGGCTTTCTATTTCGCCTTACTTAGATCCAGAAAACTTAGTAATAGCTGAAACAATGGCTACCGCTATTTTTGATTCTGGTTACTACAAAGAAATTAAATTTACAAATTCACAAAGCCAGGTTGTATTTGATCTGGAAAATCCTAAGCGTGTTGAGTCTGTGCCTAATTGGTTTATTGCTTTAAGTAGTTTAAAAGCACCCACTATGCAGTCGGAACTAAATAATGGTTGGATTATGGCGGGNAAGCCATACTGGACAGTCTTATGTTACATTGTGGGAGCATACAAAACGCAGTTTTTATGGTTCTTTTTTAATACTAATTGCCTCGCTTGCAGTTGCCTTTTTAATATTACGCGAAGTATTTAAGCCTTTAAAAGCAGTTGAGCATCAGGCTCACCTTGTTACTCGTAAGCGCTTTACGTTAAACGAAGAAATACCTGTTGCACGAGAGCTGCGCACTGTAACCAAAGCTATAAATAATATGGTTATTAACTTACAAAGTACTTTTGATTCTTTAACTAAACAAACCCAAGCCTTAACAGAAGAAGTTTATATTGATTCTTTAACAGGGTTAGGTAATCGAAAGTTGTTTGAAAATCACTTTAGCTCGGTTGTTGATACAATAACCACCGATGCGCCACTTACTGCAATGATGATTACTCTACCTTCACTTACTAATATAAACCAAACTGTTAGCTATCAAGATGGTGACGCGCATGTAAAAGATGTGAGCGTTATTCTTACTAAAATTATTGGTAACCTTACTAACTCTAAAATATTTAGGTTAAATGGTAGTACTTTTATTGCCCTCATACCTTATGATGCGCAGTTTTTAAATAGAACTCGCTTAGAAATTACCGATGCTTTTAGTAAACAAAAAAATAGCTTACACGTTAATGGGTTTGCTAATTTTGCAATATTAGAAGTGAATAAAGGCTCGTCTATTGGTAGTGTTTTATCTGCTTTGGATACGGGTAGTACTATTGGCGATACAATAGAAACTAACAAAATAGATAAAGACACGCTATTTAGTGTTAAACAATGGCGTACACTTATTCAGTCGATTATTGACTCTGGTGAGGTAAGCTTTTCGGTGCAGCCAGTTAAACGCGCTAACTCACAAAATAAGCAGTGTTACTTTGAGGCTTTTGCCCACTTTACCCATGAAGGTGAAAAGGTAAACAATGGCCATTTATTTGCTATGGCCGAAAAGCTTAATTTAACCGAAGAGTTAGACAAAAAAATAATTCGTAACTTTGTAAACGTTAAAGAACAATACCCTGATGACGTATTTGCTTTAAACGTAAGTAAGGCGTCTTTATATTCGGCTGATTTTATACAATGGCTTACTCTTTATGCCCACACTAAACCCGTTATTAAAACTAATCTTATATTTGAGTTACATGAAATTAGTTTGCTTTATAATGTGCACATAGCCTCAAAGCATATAGATGCAATTAAAGATATTGGCATTAATGTGTGTATAGAACACTTTGGAACGAGCTTAACGTCGTTTAGGTATTTACAAGGCCTTGATATTGAATATGTAAAAATTGATGGCAGTTATATTCAAGACTTGTTAGATAATTCTCAAAGCCAATTTTTTATTCAAACCGTTAATAATATTTGTCATGGCTTTGGTATTAAAGTGTTGGCATGCTTAATTGAAAAACCCGAAACATTAAAAATGCTTGAAAATTTAGGTTGTGATGGTGTACAAGGTAATTTAATTATGGAGCCTTCTAAAGTACTTACAAGTAAGAACCGTGATAACGTTAATAAAGAGTTTACTTTTTGCGCAGACACGCTAAAATTCTGTAATTAGATACTCACTTAAAGGGACACAAGATGAAATCGATTTTTTTAAAGAGTTTATTAATAGGTGCAATGGCTTTTACTGTTTCACCTGTTTACTCACAAGCAGATTCTGATGTTGTAGTACAATCTGACAGCCTTACTAACTTACTAAATATTTTGAATAATGCTCCTGATGATATTACGCCAGAAGAATTACAAAGAGAGTTAGTGGCTGCCATTGAGCAATTTTGTCAAAACATGGGTCCTATGGACCTTGATTCGCCTATTGCAAACGCCACGTGTTCTGCTGAACAACTTGATATGTTAATTAACGCGGTTGTTGCCTCTTTAGGTGCAGATAATGCGTTAATTTCTGACTTTTTAGCAGCCTTAGTAACTGCTGGAGCTGATAGTGATGCGGTAACTATTGCTGCAATCACTGCTGGTATAGATGCCACCGTTGCATCTGAAGCTACTGCTGCGGG
>NZ_AUTI01000243.1:0-5949 GCF_000497995.1 Pseudoalteromonas sp. TB25 | reverse complement strand
TAACAATCATCTGTGTGGACACTACGAACAAATAAGTTCTAAATCGTATAAGGAGGTGATCCAGCCCCAGGTTCCCCTAGGGCTACCTTGTTACGACTTCACCCCAGTCATGAATCACTCCGTGGTAAACGTCCTCCCGAGGGTTAGACTATCTACTTCTGGAGCAACCCACTCCCATGGTGTGACGGGCGGTGTGTACAAGGCCCGGGAACGTATTCACCGCGTCATTCTGATACGCGATTACTAGCGATTCCGACTTCATGGAGTCGAGTTGCAGACTCCAATCCGGACTACGACGCACTTTAAGTGATTCGCTTACTCTCGCGAGTTCGCAGCACTCTGTATGCGCCATTGTAGCACGTGTGTAGCCCTACACGTAAGGGCCATGATGACTTGACGTCGTCCCCACCTTCCTCCGGTTTATCACCGGCAGTCTCCTTAGAGTTCTCAGCATTACCTGCTAGCAACTAAGGATAGGGGTTGCGCTCGTTGCGGGACTTAACCCAACATCTCACAACACGAGCTGACGACAGCCATGCAGCACCTGTATCAGAGTTCCCGAAGGCACCAAACCATCTCTGGTAAGTTCTCTGTATGTCAAGTGTAGGTAAGGTTCTTCGCGTTGCATCGAATTAAACCACATGCTCCACCGCTTGTGCGGGCCCCCGTCAATTCATTTGAGTTTTAACCTTGCGGCCGTACTCCCCAGGCGGTCTACTTAATGCGTTAGCTTTGAAAAACAGAACCGAGGTTCCGAGCTTCTAGTAGACATCGTTTACGGCGTGGACTACCGGGGTATCTAATCCCGTTTGCTCCCCACGCTTTCGTACATGAGCGTCAGTGTTGACCCAGGTGGCTGCCTTCGCCATCGGTATTCCTTCAGATCTCTACGCATTTCACCGCTACACCTGAAATTCTACCACCCTCTATCACACTCTAGTTTGCCAGTTCGAAATGCAGTTCCCAGGTTGAGCCCGGGGCTTTCACATCTCGCTTAACAAACCGCCTGCGTACGCTTTACGCCCAGTAATTCCGATTAACGCTCGCACCCTCCGTATTACCGCGGCTGCTGGCACGGAGTTAGCCGGTGCTTCTTCTGTCAGTAACGTCACAGCTAGCAGGTATTAACTACTAACCTTTCCTCCTGACTGAAAGTGCTTTACAACCCGAAGGCCTTCTTCACACACGCGGCATGGCTGCATCAGGCTTGCGCCCATTGTGCAATATTCCCCACTGCTGCCTCCCGTAGGAGTCTGGGCCGTGTCTCAGTCCCAGTGTGGCTGATCATCCTCTCAAACCAGCTAGGGATCGTCGCCTTGGTGAGCCATTACCTCACCAACTAGCTAATCCCACTTGGGCCAATCTAAAGGCGAGAGCCGAAGCCCCCTTTGGTCCGTAGACATTATGCGGTATTAGCAGTCGTTTCCAACTGTTGTCCCCCACCTCAAGGCATGTTCCCAAGCATTACTCACCCGTCCGCCGCTCGTCAGCAAAGTAGCAAGCTACTTTCTGTTACCGCTCGACTTGCATGTGTTAGGCCTGCCGCCAGCGTTCAATCTGAGCCATGATCAAACTCTTCAATTAAAAAGTTTTATGTCTTTCGACAGCTCAATGAATTCTGAATTTTTGTTTTTGTTGCCAAAAACGAATTGACTGTGCGTTATTATTTTCACTTTTAAAAAAGTGAAATCAAAACAGCTCAAGGCTGAATCTTTTAATAACATATGGTCACTCAGTTTCAATTGAGACTCTAATTTGTTTGCCTCGCTACCTAAGTAGCTTGGCTGTTAGAACTCAATCTGTACGAGTGCCCACACAGATGATTGCTTTATATTGTTAAAGAACGTTTGAGTCGCTTTAGCGTCTCAAGGGATGCGAATAATACACCCTTTATTTTTCGAGTCAACACTTTGTTTTAAACTTTCTTTTGGAAGATTTAAAACCGAAGTTTTATTTAACTCTCTGAGTAGTTCGTGCCTCGCTATGCGTTGTCCGCTGCGCGTCGCCATATCCCGTCTCAGTGGGGTCGCATTATAGGGAGCGGCGGATTTTACGCAAGCGTTATTTGCATAAAACAGTAATTAAAATTAAGCCCCAAGCAAGTGCACACGATAGTCACAAGTTACCCACAAAACCCTGTTGATAACTCTGTTTTTGAACTTAAAAACTAAACACTTTTATCCTGATGTGATAAGTTGCGGTCACTTTTTTTAACTCATGTATTTAGGCAGTATCCATGACAGACATAATAAATAGTATAAGTGCCCTTCTATGGGGGCAAGTTCTCGTCTACTTATTAATAGCAGCGGGCCTCTTCTTTACTTTTCGACTAGGCTTTATTCAATTTGTGCAATTCCCACATATGTTCAAAGTTATGTTTGGTTCTCGTAAATGTGCCGATAACGAAATTTCATCCTTTCAGGCTTTTTGTACTTCATTAGCAGCTCGTGTCGGTACTGGTAATATGGCAGGTGTTGCTGTCGCCTTATACCTAGGTGGCCCAGGTGCTATTTTCTGGATGTGGCTTATTGCATTAATAGGTATGGCTACAAGTTTTGCCGAGAGTACTTTAGCTCAGGCTTATAAAACAAAAGATGCAGATGGTAATTTTAGAGGTGGCCCTGCTTATTATATGCAAAACGGTTTAGGCAAACGTTGGATGGGAACTTTATTCTCGTTATGTTTAATTTTAGCCTTTGGTTTAGTATTTAACGCAGTACAGTCAAACTCTATTGCTGCAGCATTTGAAGTAGCGTTTGATGTACCTAAGTATATAGTAGGCATTTGCTTGGTTATTGGCTCTGGCATTATTATTTTTGGTGGCCTAAAAACAATTTCTCGCTTTGCTGAAATGGTTGTTCCATTTATGGCATTAGCTTACCTGCTGGTTGCACTTTATGTATGCGCCATTAACTTTACTGCACTACCAGATGTGCTAGTACTTATTATAAAAAGTGCTTTTGGTATTGAACAAGCTGGTGCTGGTGCTATTGGATACGGTGTCACACAAGCGATGATCCAAGGTATAAAGCGTGGTTTATTCTCAAACGAAGCTGGTATGGGTAGTGCAGCTAATGCCGCGGCTACTGCGACGCCTTACCCTCCTCACCCAGCATCACAAGGTTATGTGCAAATGTTAGGCGTATTTATTGATACTATTGTTATTTGTACAGCGACTGCTTCTCTTATTTTACTATCGCAGCAATTAGTACCTGAATCTGGTGTTATGGGGATTGAACTTACACAAGCAGCATTACAAGAACATGTCGGCAACTGGGGTACTTACTTTATTGCTATTGCTATATTGTTTTTTGCCTTTACTTCTATTGTGGCCAATTACTCTTACGCTGAAACAAATTTAATGTTTTTAGAACACAACTCTAATAAAGGTATGTTTATCTTTAGACTTGTTGTTTTAGGTATGGTGATGTTTGGTGCTGTTGGTGAGCTTGGTTTAATTTGGACGCTGGCAGATATATCAATGGGTTTAATGGCCATTGTAAACGTTATAGCGCTATTTATGCTTTCAGGTGTTGTTGTATGGCTTTCAAAAGACTATAACGAACAACGCAAAAAGGGCTTAATACCCACCTTTGACAAAAGTAAGCATCCTAAACTTGCTAAAGAGGTTGACCCAGAGGCCTGGGAATAGAAAATAATCAGCGAGCTACGGCTCGCTTTTTTAGTTCTAAAAATAACAAATACTACGCTTAATCATCTCATTTCTTATAAATAAAAGTTATATTAATTTTAAAACTATTTTATATTTAATTACGTAGTGCGTAGGATGTATGAATTAAGTTATCTATAAAAAGGAGATCCGATGGATGACATGACAAAAAAATACAGTATAGACACTACTGATTACCAAGTTGGGCAAGATAATGTACAAAAGTGGGGATTTGATATCCATAACCCAGTATTTGGTATAAGCGCTTTCTTAGTTGTTTTATTTGTAATACTTACCCTAGTTTTTGACCCTACCGTTACCCGTGATGCACTAACCTCTACTAAAGACGCAATAATTAATCAATTTGATAGTTACTTTGTGTTACTAGCCAATGCCTTTGTGATCTTTTGCGTTATTTTAGCATTTTCTCCTTTAGGTAAAATTCGGTTGGGTGGCGTAAAAGCTCGTCCAGAACATGGTTACATGTCATGGCTTTCAATGCTCTTTGCAGCAGGAATGGGGATTGGCTTACTGTTTTGGGGAGTTGCTGAGCCAACTGCATATTATACTGGTTGGTATCATATGCCTATGGGCGTTGAGCCAAATTCACCGCAAGCACACTCATTAGCTTTGGGTGCAACCATGTACCACTGGGGTTTACATGGATGGGCGATTTACGCAGTTGTTGGGTTAAGCTTGGCTTTTTTTGCATTTAATAAAGGCCTTCCTTTATCTATACGTTCGGTTTTTTATCCATTATTTGGTGATCGCGCCTGGGGATGGCTTGGTCATATCATAGATATACTCGCTGTACTGTCTACTTTATTTGGTTTAGCTACATCGCTAGGCCTTGGCGCTCAACAAGCTACCAGCGGGATAAATTATCTGTTAGGCACTGATTACGGGACTGCTTTTCAAATATCTGTTATTGGTTTAGTAACGTGCATTGCAATTTTCTCAGTTATTAGAGGTATTGAGGGGGGTGTTAAAGTACTGAGCAATGTTAATTTAATTTGTGCATTTATTTTATTATTAGCCGTTATTGCCCTTACTTTCTCTGATGCAATTACTGCTGTTTGGTTTACCCTTGGGGCGTACGTAGAGCACTTTGTACCTTTGAGCAATCCATTCAATAGACCCGATGAAGATTGGATGCACTCTTGGACTGTGTTTTATTGGGCATGGTGGATATCATGGTCGCCGTTTGTTGGGATGTTTATTGCCCGAGTTTCAAAGGGGCGCACTGTACGCGAGTTTTTACTCGTCGTCATTGGCCTACCAACGCTTCTTAGTTTGGTTTGGATGGGCGTATTCGGAAATATGGCAATTACACAAGTTATAGATAAAGTTGGCCCACTTGGACAAAATGGTTTAACTGATATCTCAGTGACTTTATTTCAAGTATACGAGCAGTTACCTCTTTCTAGTTTTATTTCTATTATTTCTATAGCACTCGTTTTGGTATTTTTTATAACGTCGTCTGATTCAGGATCGCTTGTAATAGATGGTATAACTGCGGGCGGTAAAATAGATGCACCAGTGCCACAACGTATATTTTGGGCTACAGTCGAAGGCGTGATTGCAGCAGTATTGCTCTGGGTTGGTGGCTCGCAAGCATTGCAAGCGCTTCAGTCGGGCGTAGTTACTACAGCTTTGCCGTTTTCAATAGTACTTATTTTAATGTGTGTTGCGCTTATTCAAGGCTTGTTGAGCGAGTATCCAATTTACAAAGCTCAGAGTAAACTGCAATAACAATTTATCCTTTATAAGCGATCCTCAAGGATCGCTTATAAAATCTTCGCAATTGGTATAACTAAGTGCTTAACACATTCCTTATACTCCTACCTTAAATTTATTTTAGACACCGCACTTCTATTACATTCATTAATGCCACCCCTCGTTAAAACTTAGGTGCAGGAGTAATTGCCATGAAAATTAAATAACCAGCGTTCTGATTTTTTGCTCTGTTATAAACAGGTGCTCTTATACCAATTCGCTTAATTAAGTGATCTATTTTGAGGATGGTGAAACTCTAAGATATTAAAAAGAAATAGATTTTAAAGGTAAGTAGGTATTAAAAATAAGATTAGAGAATTTAAGTAAGAATAATTTTTGAATGTTTTAAAATTAGAAGCAATTTAGAATTTAAGTGAATTTAATCTGAGGATTTTAGTAAAGATGGTGCCCGAGGCCGGACTTGAACCGGCACGACTTGTTAGTCGAGGGATTTTAAATCCCTTGTGTCTACCAATTCCACCACTCGGGCATCGAGTTTGCTA
>NZ_AUTI01000242.1:0-9759 GCF_000497995.1 Pseudoalteromonas sp. TB25 | reverse complement strand
CCGCCAATAACTACTTGCATCGCAAATGCTATACCAACGGTTCTTAAATTAATTGCCTTGCGATTAGTTGATGCCGCAAAGGCAATGCTTAGTAGCACACACATGCCCACTAAGCTCATAAATGTTGTCATACAAATGTTTCCCGTTGTTATTCTTGTAGTAAATATTTTATCTTACTTTTTATTATATCAATCGCAACGCGGTTCATACCGCCTCGAGTCACAACTAAATCTGCATTATGCTTAGAAGGCTCAATAAATTGATAAAACATCGGTCTAACAGTTGCTTGATACTGCTCAACAACAGATTGTAATGTTCTGCCTCGTTGCTCCATATCACGTTGCATACGACGCATTAAGCAAATATCTAAAGGCGTATCTATAAACACCTTAATATCAAATTCTTTATTAAGCGCTTTGTCACTCAATAATAAAATACCTTCAACAATGAGTATTTTAGCAGCAGGCACTCGGCGAGTTTTCTCGCTACGTGTATGCTGTGCATAATCATACGTTGGTACTTCAACTGAATTTCCACTACGAAGCTGTGTTAAATGCTCAAGCATTAACGCATGTTCAAATGCATCAGGATGGTCGTAATTCGTTTGCGTACGATGCGCCATCGGTAAATGCGACTGATCCTTGTAGTAAGCATCTTCTTCAATAATGGCGATAGCGCCTGGTTCAAGCTCATTAACCAATTCATTGTATATAGTTTGGCTAAAAAGAGATTTGCCCGACGCAGACGCGCCTGCAATAGCTATAATAGTAGTTCGTGTCACTAAAGTTCTCACCCACACAGAAGGATATATTGTTGGTAGATCACAATAGCAAAAAAGACACGATTAATCTCTTTTGCTTCGCTTAAGAATGCAAATTTATAATGTTTAGGTTTTATGAAACAGGACTTTTGTCCTGTACGGAAAAATCGATCAGCGGATAAAGTAACCACCTAGAATCAAAGTGAGGTCAAAATGGCAAGAGCAATTATCTTAATGGCAGATAGCCTAGGAATCGGTGCAGCACCAGATGCAGATAAATTCGGCGATCTTGGGGCTAATACATTCGCTCACTTACTAAAAGCATATTACGACGAAACAGGCGCTGCATTATCGCTTCCTAACCTATCAAAACTTGGGTTAGTGGATGCATGTGAAGCTGCCGGTGGAGAACCGTGTTTAATTTCAGACCGCCAAGCTTCTCAAGGGGCATGGGGTTACGCTAAAGAATTATCTAGCGGAAAAGACACGCCATCAGGTCATTGGGAAATGGCAGGAGTACCTGTGTTATTTGATTGGGGATATTTCCCAAAAACACAGCCAAGTTTCCCACAAGAATTTATAGACGAGTTTATAGCTCGTACTGGTATTCCTGGCATTTTAGGCAACTGCCATGCATCGGGAACAACCATTTTAGAACAGCTAGGTGAAGAGCACGTAAAAACAGGTAAACCAATCTGTTACACCTCAGCTGATAGCGTGTTTCAAATAGCCGCGCATGAAGAGTCATTCGGCCTAGAGAAGCTTTATCAAGTTTGCGAAATCGCACGGGCGCTACTTGATGAAATGAATATAGGACGAGTGATTGCGCGGCCATTTTTGGGTTCAAATAGCCAAGACTTTGCCCGCACAGGTAATCGTCGCGACTATTCAGTGCTTCCGCCAGCACCAACATTGCTAGATGTGTTAGCAAAAGACGGCGGCGAAGTAATTAGTATTGGTAAAATTTCAGATATTTACGCGCATCAGGGCATAACCCAAAAGCATAAAGCACCTGGGCTTATGAACTTGCTAGAAAAAACCAGCGAAGTAATGAAAAGCGCACCAGATCATAGCTTAATCTTTACTAACCTAGTTGATTTTGATGAAAAATTTGGTCATCGCCGTAACCCAGTAGGTTATGCAAAAGCATTAAAAGAATTTGATGACTATTTACCAACTATACTAAAGCAGTTAAACGCAGATGACATATTAATGATCACTGCAGATCACGGTTGTGACCCAACCTTTCCAGGTTCTGAGCACACTCGCGAATACGTACCGGTTATTGCATATAAACCAGGTATGAGTAACACACCACTAGGTGAACGCAACAGCTTTGCAGATATCGGTCAAACACTGGCACAGTGGTTTAACTTATCTGCGCTTGATTACGGCGACAGCTTTTTAAATGAGCTAACAACGCCAAATAAAAAGGAAAACAATTAATGAGTACTCCGCATATCAGTGCAAACGTTGGTGATTTCGCCGAAACAGTATTAATGCCAGGCGATCCGCTACGTGCGCAATATATTGCTGAAAACTTTTTAGATGATGCAGTACAAGTTACAGGTGTTCGTAACATGTACGGTTTCACTGGTACTTACAAAGGTAAGCCAGTAAGCATCATGGGTTCAGGCATGGGCATTCCATCAATGTCTATTTATGCACGTGAGCTAATTGTAAGCTTTGGCGTTAAAAATATTATACGTATTGGTACGTGTGGTGGTATTGGCACAGATATCAAAATCCGTGACGTAATTTTTGCACAAGGTGCAAGCACAGATTCAAACGTAAACCGAGCACGTGTTCGTGGCTACGATTTTGCTGCTATTGCTAACTTTGACCTACTTTTAAACGGTGTAAACGCCGCTAAAGAGCTAGGAATAGAGGCAAAAGTAGGTAACGTATTTACAACCGACACTTTCTACCAAGCAGACGACTCGTTCTATAAAGACTTAGACAAGTTAGGCATGCTAGCAGTAGATATGGAAACAGCCGGTTTATATGGCGTTGCAGCTGAATACGGCGCAAATGCAATGGCATTATTTACAGTAAGTGACCACGTAATCACCGGTGAAGCAACACCTGCTGATGAGCGTCAAAGCACGTTTAACGAAATGGTTAAAATTGCATTAGAGTCAATAGCTTAAATAATACATAACAGTTCCTTGGTAACGTATTCACTAAGTTTTGGAGACACGCCCAAAGTGAAGTGAGACTAACCTCCAAAGCCGCATTTTATGCGGCTTTTTTTATGCCTGAAGAAAATGGGTAGCAGCTTCTAATTACTTATACCAATTCGCTTAATTAAGTGATCTATTTTGAGGATGGAAAAATGTGTTGATAGCTAGGCAAAAAATTCGCTATTTAGTTGTTCTAAATGAGAATTTTTTAACGCAGGTAGCGACACGTTTAGCCCCTAAAAATGATTAAGTATTATTTCGGGTTGGTATTAATTCAACCATCTAAAAACTGCGTTTTTAAACGCCTGCAAGCAGCGCGTCTACAGGTAAATTAAACTGCTGAGTGTAAGTTTTCCATGTAGGCGCAGAGCTTGCTCGCGCGAGAAGCACTTAAGCTAACTACTCTAAAAGCGCAGCATCTCTAAACCTATTTGTGTATAACAGCCCTAAAAAACAATATGCACGCAGAGAAGAAAAGGAGGAGCAAATGAGAAGAGCAAAACCAATGCTGACTCGGCATTATAAAAGTACAAGCGTTGCTTTAAAAGCTTGTAACCTGCGCGAATAGCTGTGTTTATACCAAGTTTAGAGTATGACTTGTTGCTCATGTTAGAAGCACAGTTTCTGATTGTTTTTATTATTTTAACTTCTAAGCTCTTCTCTAAAAGCGCAGCGTCTCTAAACCTCTTTGTGAATTAATCACTTTTGATCTTAGCTCTACGCTAGAGCTGAGTTTGTAGAGCGCAGTTAAGCTTCTAATTACACAACAAACTTTACCTTTAAAAACAAAAAAAGGGCCAAGGCCCTTTTTATGGTGTTGCGCCTAATCATACAGGCCAAATTCTGAGTGCTTAAACAACTTCACCAGCCACTATCGTATTAAAGCTGTCGTTGTCATGCAGGCTTGCAAATGCGCTCTCGTGTAATAATTCATTACGTAAGTTTGGAGAGTATTCAAGTGCCATTTTAATATCGGCTAAGGCATCAGCATGCTTATGTGTTAGTGCATAAGCACATGCTCGTTGCCAATAGGCATAACCATAGTCACTATCTATATCAATAGCTTGATTACACAGCTCAATGGCTTGTGCTGTTTCATTAATTTCTAGTAGTGCATCGGCTTTATAAGCAATGGCTTCAACATCTTCAGGTTTGCGATTGAGTATTTCATCAAAAATTTCAATTTTATTTGCAAAATCACTTTCTAGGTTTGCGCGCATCCACAACGAATGAACTTCGTTAGTCACCGATATGCGCTCTTGGTTGCTGAGTATTTCTTCTGAGCGAACGCGTAGTTTTTCTTCAAGAATTTTTAATCGGTCTTCATACTCGTCTGTAATTACACTCACACGCGTATTTACAATATCTTCTACTTTGTTTTTAACATCGCGCAACGAGTTCCAACCCACTAAAACTAAAATCGACGCCGTAGCGGTAATTATAAAAAACACATTATTAATGGTATCTGTAGTGTACGTTAATGCGCGATCGGCAGTATCAAGCTGCGCATGAGTAACCTGCTTAGTTACATCTTCACGAAGCTTTTGCTGATCTTGCCTAACTGCTTTTAGCTCATCTAATATGTAGCGCTCCATTAGCGGCTTATACATAGGCTCTTTGAGTTGTTGAAGAGCTTGTTGCTCTTGTTGTGCTGTAGGTGAAGCTGGTTGCTTTTCAGCAGAGTTCACTATGCCTGAAAACAAATTTAAACAAACAAAAAGTACAGATAGGTAATAACGCATTGGTACGCCTAATTAAATTAATTACTGTAATAACTTTAACATGCAGGGCTTAATGGCACTAGGGCGTGTTGTTCTTTGTGGATTAAAATTGACCTAATTTAGATAGGAGCAATAGTTGTAAAATTTATTTAGCCTAGAGCCTAGGGCGTGTTGACCTTTCGTGACTAATTTTGCAGCTGTATATTTGGTTTTTAGGCAAGGCAGAGCCTATGTAGTGTGGTTATTCCCCATAAATAGGCGATAACGAAGCATAAATGCCAAACATGCGCTGCCCTTAGGGTTCTTTCTAGGGACGATTTACTCTTTGTTGCTCGGTTTTTACTTAGCCCACTAGGTTACAAACCTCGCGCCGCGATTAAATCGTCCCTAGATTGAACAAATTTCAATCCACAAAGGTCAACACGCCCTAGCAATAATAGGGTAAAGCGTGAGCATATTACCCATGCTCAGGTAATTTGAGTAAAAATAGGCAAAAAAAAACCAGCTCAAGGTGAGCTGGCAAAAACTGCTTAAAACAACAATATGTCGTAGGGATTCACAGGAGAACAACTTCATACTAAGTGAATATTTATGAACAAATACTTAATTCAATTCAACTAGTTAAAAATATAAGAATACTCAAAGTATTCGGTTTATAAAGTAAAGGTGCATTGGGCTTAATTAATGCACCTTTATCATTATAACTATCTAACTACAATTTCATGGTGAAGGGGGGTATTCCAATGTGCGCTTTAGTAAACTAAAGCCACTTTCAAACCCTTCACATACCATTACGCCGAAATTTTTCAATTCGATCACAGGTCTAGTAAAAAGATTAAGGTTAATTCACCGATTTTAAATTTTTATTTTGCGTAATGCTTTATATGCGCGCCATCTGACTTTTTTACTATTATTTTAAACGCCACTTTAAGCCTATTGTTAAATACATCATTAACGTAAGGGCAATCAAAAATATAAATTGGAGCAATCGTTTTAAATAGTATGTTGAGGCTGGCGTAGCATAATTTATACGCCTATATTAAGGATACGTAAGCACTTAGGTAGGCACGCTGAGTAAAAAGTAAGCCTATTAAATAAAAATAACCGTTACTTTTTAAAAAGTTATAAACACATAAGCAATAATACTGATTGATTAAGTATTTTACTTTTCTATTTTAAGGATTTCACAATGAGCAAGCCAACAGCGGGTAAATGCCCTGTTATGCACGGTAGTAATTCAGTTGTTTCTAAAGTAAACACCGATTGGTGGCCAAACACACTCAACTTAGACATTCTTCATCAACACGATACTAAATCAAATCCATACGGCACTAATTTTAACTACGCAGAAGAATTTAAATCTCTAGATTTAGACGAAGTAAAAGCCGACTTAAAAACCTTTATGACCGACAGCCAAGATTGGTGGCCTNCCTGCCGATTGGGGCCATTACGGTGGTTTAATGATTCGTATGGCATGGCACTCAGCGGGTACGTACCGTTTATCTGATGGTCGTGGTGGCGCAAGTACCGGTAATCAACGTTTCTCGCCTTTAAATTCATGGCCAGATAACGCAAGCTTAGATAAAGCACGCAGACTTTTATGGCCACTTAAGAAAAAATACGGTAACAAACTCTCATGGGCCGATTTATTTATTCTTGCTGGTAATATGGCATACGAATCAATGGGTCTTAAAATTTATGGTTTTGCGGGCGGCCGTGAAGACATTTGGCATCCAGAAAAAGATATTTACTGGGGTGCAGAAAAAGAATGGTTAGCACCAAGTGATGAACGCTACGACAATGTAGAAAAACCAGACACCATGGAAAACCCATTAGCCGCAGTACAAATGGGCCTAATTTACGTTAACCCTGAAGGTGTTAATGGTATACCAGATCCACAAAAAACGGCAGATCACGTACGTGAAACATTTGCTCGCATGGCGATGGACGATGAAGAAACCGCAGCGCTAACAGTGGGCGGCCATACAGTAGGTAAAACTCACGGTAATGGTAAAGCAGAGCACTTAGGTCCAGAGCCAGAAGCAGCAGACGTACACGAGCAAGGTTTAGGTTGGAACAGCACCAAAGAAGGCGGCTTTGGTCGTCATACTGTAACTTCTGGCCTTGAAGGCGCATGGACCACACACCCAACTACATGGGATAACGGATACTGCCACTTACTTTTAAATTACGAATGGGAATTAACAAAAAGCCCAGCTGGCGCTCATCAGTGGGAACCTGTAAATATTAAAGAAGAAGACAAACCAGTAGACGTAGAAGATTCATCAATTCGTTTAAACCCAATGATGACCGATGCCGATATGGCCATGAAAGTGGACCCTGCGTACCGTAAAATTATTGAGCGTTTTTATAACGACTTTGAATACTTCTCTGATGTATTTGCACGCGCATGGTTTAAGCTAACTCACCGCGATTTAGGTCCTAAAGCATGTTACTTAGGTAAAGATGTACCAAGCGAAGACCTAATTTGGCAAGATCCTATTCCAGCAGTTGATTACACATTATCAGACGATGAAATCACAAGCTTAAAAGCACAGCTACTTGATTGCGGTGTAAGCGCAAGTGATTTAATAAATACAGCGTGGGATAGTGCACGTACGTATCGTGGTTCTGATAAACGCGGTGGCGCAAATGGCGCACGTATTCGTTTAGCACCACAAAAAGATTGGCAAGGTAACGAACCTGCGCGTTTAGCAAGTGTACTTAGTGCCCTTGAAAAAGTACAAGCGGGTTTATCTAAGCCAGTAAGCATGGCTGATTTAATCGTATTAGGTGGCACAGCGGCTGNAAGCCGGTGTTAATGTAACAGTACCATTTGCACCAGGACGAGGAGACGCAACAGACGAAATGACTGATGCAGAATCGTTCGATCCGCTTGAGCCTGTTCATGATGGATTTAGAAACTACCTTAAAAATGACTTTAGCGTATCCTCAGAAGAGCTATTGTTAGAGCGCAGCCAATTAATGGGCTTAACAGCACCAGAAATGACTGCACTTATGGGCGGCATGCGTGTACTAGGCACAAACTACGCAGGCACTAAACATGGTGTATTTACTGATAATGTAGGTACGCTATCTACCGACTTTTTTGTAAACCTAACCGACATGGCTAACAACTGGAAGCCACTAGAGCCAGGTATATATAATATTGTTGAGCGCAAAACAGGCACCATTAAATGGACTGCCACACGCGTAGATTTAGTGTTTGGTTCAAACTCTATTTTACGTGCCCTAAGTGAGTTTTATGCACAAGACGATAATAAAGAACGTTTTGTACATGACTTTGTAAATGCATGGGTAAAAGTAATGAACGCAGACAGGTTCGATCTTAAATAATCTGTACGCTAAATAAAAACGGGGGAGTATTGGATACTCCCCCGTTTTTTATGCGTTTTAATTTCACGGCTAGATAAGCCCGCTTTTTTTAAAGCAATAAAACTTATAAAAGTGCAAAAAGCTTTTGTAGTTGTGGCATATATTCGCTCACAAGTTCAAGGTTGTTTTCGCTTACTAAAGATTCTGTAGACTCCTCAGCTGCGCTTGACGATTTACCAAACGAACCCATTAATGAGCTAGCGCCTTTATCTTTAGCACTTTTCATACTTTGAAAACCGCCCATTACTTTATTAGCAGTTTCTTGATTATCAGCAGAAAGGCCCGACTTAAGATTTTCGATATAAGCCATTGATACTTCAGAACCTACAGTTACTAGCTGCTCTGGCGTAAAACCGTAACGGTTTGTAACACTCGCAAAGCTTTTGTATAGGTCTTGTTCTTTAATCATGCTTAATGCACTGTTAGCTAAAGAGCTTTGTTCGCCAACACTTTGATCTGCAGAACCACCTAGCATACTTGCTAAATCTAAGTCTTTTAACGACTCTTGGCTGCTTGCCCAGCTAGTCACAGCTGGCAGTGCTTTCATATAGCTTTGAAGTTGACCTTCGTTAATATCCTCTGCAAGGCTTGAGAAACTCATCGCTAATAAGCTAAGTGATACAAGTATTTTTTTCATTGAGCATTTCCTAGTATTAAAGTAGTGCCAATTAGAAACTAATAAGCAACACTTGCCAACACAAAATAAAATATTGGCTGATTTATAGTACAATTTATGAGAATTTATTTAAGTTCTAAGAATTTAGTTGATTCACCACAAGCTAATGTACTGATGATATAATGTATTTTTGACAAATAGAGCTGAACACAATGTTAACAATTTCAAATACTGTCACTATCGATGAATGGGAACTAGAGCTCACAGCTATTCGTTCGCAAGGTGCCGGTGGTCAAAATGTTAATAAAGTAGCAAGTGCAATTCATTTACGTTTTGACATTAACCGCTCTAAATTACCTGACTTCTACAAAGAACGCTTACTTGCATTAAATGATACAAGAATTACCAAAGACGGCGTCTTAATCATTAAAGCGCAAAGCCACCGTACCCAAGAGCTAAACAGAGAAGATGCCCTTAAGCGTTTAAAGGATTTAATCCTTAGTGCTACGGTAGTTAATAAAGCGCGTCGAGCCACCAAGCCCAGCCGTAATTCACAGCGAAAGC
The DNA here is from genome assembly GCF_000497995.1 of Pseudoalteromonas sp. TB25. NCBI lineage: Bacteria > Pseudomonadati > Pseudomonadota > Gammaproteobacteria > Alteromonadales > Pseudoalteromonadaceae > Pseudoalteromonas > Pseudoalteromonas sp. TB25. Next base: position 519 of record NZ_AUTI01000242.1, on the reverse strand, counting down.
GCATGGACAAAAAGACCAAGCATGGGCAAAACAAAGCGCTACGCGGCAGCATAAAGTTTTAGCTTTAAATGATATTAATAAAGTAGATAAGGGGCTTGATATTTACATGCATGCACTATTTTTACACCGTATTGCTTGTATAAAAATATAAGTGAGGGTTAGCCTCACTTATAATAACTATTAATATTTACTTAGCCATCTCTAAATCAGATTCTGCATCTGCCAACATTGCAAACTCTTCATCAGCGCTTTTAGCAACTAAGTGTTTTGAGCTGTAGCCAAAGTAATATACGGCGCCCACAATAAACAGCATTATAGTGTATAAAAATGCACGAGGGTCGAACGCATACACACCGGTTAATGCTATAAGCGAAAGCACTAAAGCGATACTTGACGTTACTACGCCCCCTGGGGTTTTATACGGGCGAGGTAAATCAGGTTGTTTAACGCGTAGCAAAATATGGCTCAGCGCCATTAATGCATACGATACCGTTGCTCCCACTACAGCCATTGCAAGTA
>NZ_AUTI01000241.1:0-9571 GCF_000497995.1 Pseudoalteromonas sp. TB25 | reverse complement strand
TTGCCGAAGAAGACAAGGTGTGTAACTGCTGTGGTAATGAGTTGCATAAAATGGGTGAAGACGTCAGCGAAAAGCTCGACTTCGTCCCCGCAAAGATAAAAGTCATTGAGCATATTCGCCCAAAGTACGCGTGTCGTGAATGTGATAAGTCAGGGTCGAATAACAGTATTAAACAAGCCAAGATGCCAAACATGGCCATCAACAAAGGCATGGCCACGTCCAGTTTATTAAGTCAAATCATCACCAGCAAATATCAATATGCACTGCCACTGCACAGACAAGAGTCGATGTTCAAGCAATACGGCATTGAGCTTAGCCGTAAAACCATGAGTGACTGGGTACTCGCATCCGCTACCTTGTTTGAACCGCTGATACAACGACTGAAACACGCGTTACTTAAACAGCCTGCGATACATGCCGATGAAACGACGGTCAATGTGGTCAACGCCGACAAAGTAAAAAGTTACATGTGGCTATATTGTACCGGCACGGATTCGCCATCGGCTATAAATAAACACAACCCAATACCAAACATTGTGCTTTACGACTATCAAAACAGTCGGGCAGCTTCCTGTGTGGTTAATTATCTGGATGGCTATTCGGGCTATTTACAGGTTGATGGTTATCAAGCGTATGCACAAACGCAATCAACACTCGTTGGTTGCTGGGCCCATGCACGTCGTAAATTTATAGAAGCAAAACACGTGCAGGGTAAAAACAAGACAGGCAAAGCCGACGTAGTCTTGAGTCTTATTCAAAAACTGTACGGCATTGAATCAAAACTCAACGATAAAACACCAGAACAAAAGCATGAAATAAGGCAAGAGCAAGCGAAACCTATTATCGATAAACTGCATAAATGGCTAGAGCAAAACCAGCCACGTTTAGTCGGGAAAACCAAGTTAGCAGAGGCAGCAACCTATCTCGCTAATCAATGGCATAAACTTATAGTTTACCTTGAAAATGGTCAGCTTAATATCGACAATAACCGCGCCGAGCGCGCTATCAAACCATTTGTTATTGGCCGTAAGAACTGGATGTTTAGCCAAACCTCACGCGGCGCAATAGCAAGCGCTCACCTATACAGCATCATCGAAACTGCAAGATCCAACGGCTTAACGCCATTTGATTACATCATGCATTGCCTCGATGAGCTTTGTCAGCCTGAGCCAGACATAGAACAATTATTGCCTTGGAATATCAATATCTAGGTGATGATCACCGGACGTTTACACACCTAGCACGTAGGTCGGGCGTAGCGACTCCCGACGTTAAAATCACAACAAAACCCCTCAATAACTCAGTCGGCCAATAGTGTAGCATTTGCTATGTGACTTTCTACCGCTGTGGGTACTACGACACCACCAAGCTTCAAATTGTAGAGAGCCCGACTAGAAATAGTCGGGCTTTTTTACGTCTGTAGAAAAGTGAACTACGCGCAGTTAACACACACCCACAGCAACACCTATCACGTAGGTCGGGCGAGCACAGCGACTCCCGACACAAAGATAGTGTAGCATTTGCTATGTGACTTTCTACCGCTGTGGGCACTACGACACCCTACCGCGTAGCGCACCGACTTCAAATTGTAGAGAGCCCGACTAGAAATAGTCGGGCTTTTTTACGTCTGCAGAAAAGTGAAATACGCGCAATTAACATACACTCATACCAACACCATCGAGTAGGGCGGAAAAATAGATCACTTAATTAAGCGAATTGGTATAAAAACAAAATTGTGAACTACCGAATTTACTTTTTCGGTTTGTGTAAGCAGTTGTTTAGGTGAAGTATCAAACAGAATTTATAAATTAGTTTGATTAGTTCATTATAACTCGTTAACTAACCACAGACTTAGCTTGTTTATGAGGGCAATGAATACTAATATGATTTCATGATCTTATAACTAAATCTATTGGCTTAGTTGTTTTAAAATTACTACCAATAATGATTGTGAGCTGTAACTTAAATGCCTTATGAAACATTTGTAGATGACTCTGCATCGCTAGTTGAATTTACCCGAGTTTACTTAGCTATTTTTTATACTTTTGTTGCCGGATTTTATACATTTAGAATTATTTATAAAAATCGAAATACACCATCAGGCGTTATTTATCCCGGTGATAAATTTTGTACTAGTTGGTGGAACCATATGGTTTTTAAATTTTTCAGGGCTGCTATTTGGTTTGTATGTGTAATTAGAGTATTTGTACCTGAGTTAGATAGCTATCTTGGGCTATTCCCAATACTCAATGGCTGGCCAGGCGTATTATTTGGCGATGTATTATTGACCGCAGGCTTTATTTTAACGATGTTTGTACATTTTCATATGGCAGCACTTTGGCGTTCAGGAATTGATCCTAAGGGACCACATGAGCTTAAAACATCAGGATTATATGAATACTCTAGGAATCCGATGTATTTAGGCGTTGTAGCTGCACAGGTGGGGTTCTTTTTAGCCTTACCTAGTATATTTAGTTTGACCTGTTTAGTTATTGGTTTTACAGCTATATATAGACAAACATTAGTTGAGGAGGCTCATTTAGCCCATCGTTTTTCTGCACAATATAAAGAGTATAAACAACTAGTCCCTCGCTGGTTATAGCTTGGGATTGAGCTTTAAATACGTGGATTTTTAAGGCAAAAGTAAAGAAGTGTTCTGTGTTGGCTTGCTAAAATCTAGCACGATAGACATAAATAAGATCACTTCTTTTTGTTTTATACCAATTCGCTTAATTAAGTGATCTATTTTGAGGATGTAAAGCGTGTTGATAGCTAGGCAAAAAAATTGCTATTTAGTTGTTCTAAATGAGAATTTTTTAACACAGGTAGCGACCCGTTTAGCCCCGCAAAATGATTAAGTATTATTGCGGATTGGTATTATATACTTTTCCATAAACTCTTGTTTAGTAATTGCCTTTGAAAAAATGTAGCCTTGAATATAATCACAAGCAAGCTGCTTTAATAGGTCATACTGTTTTTGTGTCTCAACTCCTTCAGCAACCACCATTACGTCTAGATTGTGAGCCATAGTGATAATAGCTTTCACGAGAGCAATACTATTATCGTTTGATTCTATATCGTTGATAAATGAGCGATCTATTTTTAAAATATCTATATCTAAGCGCTGTAAATACGCCAAAGAAGAATAACCAACACCAAAGTCGTCAATCGCAATATCTATATTAATAGTGCTTAAGCGTTTTAATTGTCGTTGTATTGACGAGTCGGGATCCATTAAAGTATTTTCAGTGACTTCAATTAAAATGGTGTTTGCGGGTAGTTGGTACTTTTTACTTGCAACAATCCATTCATCCACCCAGCAACCAGCGCGGTCAATTTCAAGAGGTGATGTATTTACACTGACTTGAATTGTCTTTTCACTTAAAACATTGAATTGGACGGTATCTTGAATTGCTTGAGATTTTACCCATTGGCCGATATCGTTTATTAATCCGTTTTTTTCAGCGACAGGTATAAACTCATTTGGCCCTATTAGGCCTCGTTCAGGGTGATTCCAACGAATTAGGGCTTCAGCTTTTGGTACTGATTTCCCGTCAATTGAAAATATAGGTTGGTAAAATAATTCAAATTGATTATGAGTGATTGCTATTCGTATTTCTTCTATTAGGCGACGTTTTTCTATGGCTTTTTCTTCAATAGCATAGGAGAAAAACTCGTAGCGATTCCGACCTTTATTTTTAGACAAGTACATCGCTTGATCAGCACGTTTAACGAGCTCTTCTACTGTTAAGCCATCAGCAGGAAAAAACGTTAAACCTATGCTTGCTGTAACATACACTGTTTCTTTTTTTATTTTAATACTCTGCATTAAGCTATTTTTTATAGCTTCGGCAATTTTTGATGCTTCATCCGGGCTATTTACACCCTCTAAAATCAATGTAAATTCGTCACCACCCAAACGTGCGACTGTATCTTTAGTCGTTATACAACTTTGTAGTCTTGTTGCTACTTGGTGTAAGAGTAAATCACCGTAGTCGTGACCTAGGCTGTCATTTACTTCTTTAAAGCCATCCAAATCTATGAATATAAGGGCGAACTTCATTCCCTTAATACTTACTAAGCTTTGTAGTTTTTCGTAAAAATAACGCCTGTTCGGTAAGTCGGTTAATCCATCTTGGTAGGCATATTGTTGCAACTGAATATTCGCATTTTCAAGTTCATTAGTACGCAGTCTAACTTGGTTTTCTAATGAATTTTCTCTTTGCTCAATGTTGTATAACATTGCATTAAAACAAGAGGTTAATTGTCCTACTTCATCTTGTGATAGCTGTTTAGCGCGTAAGCTATAATCATGTGATGTGGTTATTTTATTTGCTGTTTGAGCTAAATATAAAATAGGGTTTAAAAAGCGACGCCTTAATAAAAGAGATAAAATTAGGCTGATAGCAAAGGTGAATACCATCAAAATCATTATAAACTTAAAGTAAAAAGTAATTCTGTCTTGAATGTAGCTGTTGTTAGCGCGTATTTTTAATATACCGTAATCATGCATATCGAGCTGAAGGGGTGTACTTACTTCAATACTTTGCTCCATATCTTCATCTTTGGATTGCGCAATAACAAGTTGCTCACCAGTCACACTTGTTACCATTATACTAATAACATCTGAGCGTATAAGTATTGGGTTTATAAGCTCTTGCACTGCATCAATATCATCAAACATAAGTGCTGTAGTTATATTCGGTGAAAGCATTTTTGACAGAGAGCCCAAGCTTTCTATTTGTTCCTCTTTAGCGCTAGTGATTTCATAAGCACTAAATACAATGGTTACTGTCGCGGTTGATACAAGTGCAACACTCATTAAGATAAATAGTAATTTTTTGCTCATCGTATTTAATGCAAATAGTTTTTTCATTGCACTACCTATCTACAACGCGGGCAAGGCGTAGCACTTTTGAGCTCATAGTAATCCCTGCATCTTTAAGCTGTTTCGGAGCAATTTCAAAGCGAATTTTACCACTGGAAAGAAAAAACCTGATATGACCGCCATTTTCAATAAATGTGTCTGTTTCACCAATGAGCATAACGTTTTTCAGCTCTAAAGGTGTTATGTTTTGCCATTCGATAAATGTATCAGAGGTAATAAATAGCATGTTACACGCCGAGGTTGTTACTTCATCCAGAGTGATTAATTTATTGTATAGAGGTAAGTTTTTTATAGTGCGACTTTTTAAAGCGTTGTTAGCCGCATCAATAAAGTATTTATCAGGGCTACAAATAATAAATTCATTAAGAGATTCTAAATGATAATCCCAGTGTCCAAAACGTGCAAAGTTATATAAGAAGCCTGCTTTTAGCATGTATTCTTTTTCAACAGCGCCAACGCTGGCACTAAGAAGTGTCAACGTTATTAAGCTACTGTGAATTAAACTTCTTAATTTAATCATCTAATTAACTTAGAAATTTGCTGAAATTGTAAATGTAATACATTCATCAATATAGTTTGGTAATGTATAGGTTTCGCGCGTATTATTGTACTCAATATGTGAACCTGCAAAGAGGTTTTTACCCGAAATTGCAGTAGACCACACAGGTGTTGCTTGCCAATTCCAACTAACATCTAACGTTGTGTAATTATCAGTGTTATATGCATTTGAGTTAATTGCGCGCAATGTCGCAAACACATTATGGTTGTTTAAAAAAGAATAATCGGCTTTTGCAAATAACTGCTTGTTTTTAGAGTCATAGCCGATTGCTGGCTCTACTCGAGGAGGTAAATCGTAGTTATAATCGGTGTAACTATAACCAAACTCAGTATTGAGGTTATCAACAGGTTGCCACGATACAACTAGGTCGAACCCTTTAGTGCTCGTGTCTGCTACAGATGTAAAGTCTAAATCTATGCGAGTCATTGTTAGTGCTTGAAATACTTCTGGGATTCTCCCTGCTAGAAATAATTCAAGTATAGGTGTGAATTGTTCAGCATGCGTATTCATATCAATAACCGCTACGTTATTAGCATCGGTATAATAAGTAGAAAGATCCAATGACCAATCGTTAGCAGTAAAACGGTAGCCTAATTCATAAGATAGATAGTTTTCAGATTTAACTTTGTCGTTACCATTTAGGTAGGTTGCAATTCGGTAGTCGTCTATTTGTCCAAAGCCAGAGCTTAAACCGGTAAGATCTTTAATTTCAGTACCATTAACTTTAAAGTTGTCGTTAAATTCAATCAATGTTGGTGTACGTACACTTCTCGATATAGCACCCCAAGTAAGATGGTTATCTACTGGTTTGTATATAAGCCTTGCTGACGGTTGATTTTCCCAGCCAGTTAAATCGTTATGATCAAGCTTAGTACCAATAATAAAATCGAGTGTATCAGGCGTCACATTGTATTGAGCTTGAACAAGTGCACCAAACTGTTTGAGGTTATCAAAGTTTTTATCGCTATCTAAAAATACACTTTCTGCGAAAGAGATAGAGTTATACCGGTAGTTTAATCCCCAATCTAGCTGTAGAGATTGGTATATGAAGTTCATTTGATAATCAATATCTATCGATTCAAAATCTTCTTTAATATAATCTTGGGAACCATTTTGTTTCAGCCAAGAAATTTGTAGCATTTGATTGGCATCGGGCGACACTCTGTTTTCAAGGCGTGCCATTATGCGTGAGTCTGTTCGCTTTAAATCATCTGAGAATGAAATGTTTTCGTTGGTTTCATCTATAACACCTCGGTAGTTTTGACCAAGTGTTGAGTGAGTAACGTCCCCCTGTAGTAGCGCAGACCACTCATCATTAGGGGTAAAGTCAGCCCGAAAACCTAAAGAATTTTGTTTAGTTGTATCGTTAGGTGCGAGTAAGATCCCTTTTTTTGATTCATTCGCATCTTTTACATGACCATACACACGGTAGCTGCCTATGTTACTTATATCACCACCGTAACGAAGATTTGCATCAACATTTATTTGATTACCAGTTGTTACGTTTGCGTATCCACCGCGAGTATCAATACTGTTTTTAGTAATGATATTAATCACGCCATTATTTGCGTTACTACCCCAAAGTAATCCGCCTTGTCCGCGTATTACTTCAATGCGTTCAATGTCATACAAAGGAACGTTGAGTGTTTCCCAATAAACTGCAGCAAATTTTGGGGTATATAAGCTTTGTCCGTCAATCATAACCAATAGTTTGCTAGAAAATCGAGAGGCAATACCTCTTGATGAAATAGCCCATTGATTGTTATCGAGCTGACGTACAATTAAACCAGGCACCATTTTCAGTGCTTCAGGTACTGATGTAGCACCAGAGTTAGTAATTTGTTCTTTACTTAATACATAAATAGATGAAGCGGTATCAAATGCTGATTGCGCTCTTTTCATCGCAGAAGTTGCTTGTACATCCATGCCCATTAAAGCATCAAGATCGAGGTCTTCATCTTCAAACGGCTCGGCCGTTAAGAGAGGGCAAACAAAAAGTAATGGCCAAAACAAACGTTGTGATATTTTCACCCAAAAGTCTCCTGCGCAATCAAAAATCAAAAACAGTCTTTGTTTTTGTAATACATGTGATATCACACAATATTAACATACATTAACAGTGTAAAAGCATAAATGAGATTAAATCAAGGTAACTAATTTTGTAGTAGTTGAAAGGTCTAATTTCGCCCAATTGAACTGTAAAAATATAGTTAAATGAACTTTATAAGTATATTTATTAAAGAGTCAGTAAAATGTAAATAGCTGATAGTTATATGTTTATATACGACTTAAAATTTAGTCTATTTCAGAATAACTTCAAAGTATTTATGGTTATTAAATATTTAATCTTAACTTTTTCGTGTCATGCTTCTCAAAGCAATATTAATTATATGGGCACAATTTATACCTAGCCCTGTGTTATCTGCGATTGTGGTTTAATTATCTTTGCTTTTGTTAAAGCTATATAGAATACTTAAATTTGCTTGGTTTTGCTTTAAAGGCACCAAAGTATGATAAAAAATGAATTAATTAATGTAGAAGAAGTACTCGATTTAATGCTTGATGCCGTTTGTGTGGTAGATAAACAAGGCACATTTGTTTTTGTAAGCGCAGCATTTGAGCAAATTTTTGGTTATACGGCCGACGAAGTTGTAGGCAAAAAGATGATTAACTATGTTTACGAAGGTGATCATTACAAAACGCATAACGCCGTAACTTCGCTATTGTCTGGCGAAACGGTAAACCCTCGCTTTGAAAACCGCTGGATGAGAAAAGATGGTCAAATAGTCCATATATTATGGTCTGTTCGTTGGTCAGAGCAACATCAAGTAAGAATTGCAGTAGCGCACGATATAACTGAGCGAAAAGTAATGGAAGAGCAGCTCCAGTACATGGCTCGGCACGATGTGTTAACTGGTTTGCCTAATCGCTCTTTATTAATGGAGCGATTAGAAAAAGTAATTATTAGTGCAACTACAAACAACACATTTTTTTCTTTACTGTTTATAGACATAAATGGCTTTAAAGCAGTAAACGACACCCACGGACACGAAACTGGCGATAAGCTTTTATGTGCTATAGCAAAAAGGCTTTCAGCGTCGGTTAGGCATTACGACACAGTAGGGCGTTTAGGTGGAGACGAATTTTTAATTATTTTAGATAATTTAAGTTCTAGCCACGAAACCGTCAGAATAAAAAATAAAGTCCTCACTGAGTTTAAAGCTGTCTTTAAGTTAGATGACGTACTACTAAATATTTCCCCCAGTATTGGCATTGCAAACTACCCAGAGCACGGACAAACAGATCATGAACTTATAAAATATGCTGATCAAGCTATGTACAAAAATAAACAACAAGGCTTAGATAACGTAACCTATTTACCTTAAAAAATTATGCTGAACTACCACCTTAGACAGCTCATCTTCACAACGCCCTTAACTACAATACATTACTTACCGCCACATTTTTAATAGCGGTTTTCCAGCGCTGCGTTAAAAATCTATAAATGCTCTTACAGCAGTTTGTAGGTAGTTCCTTGATAAATAAACTGCACAAGTTATGTCTGGGTGATAATGAAGGCAATTACCGTATAGGCAGTAATACATTTTTTACTAATGATGCAGGCGAAAGCAAAGTTTCGGTCACTGATTACGCAACAGCAATGGTTGATGTAGCGCAAAATGCAGCACACGTAAATCAGCATATTAGTATTGCCTACTAATATGGTTACTAATCAAAAGCGTTTGATTATTTTGATATAACAATACTGGCTCACAAGGCTAAAATAATTTAATCTGAGCGTATTAATTCTTATTAAATTATTTGCCTTATGAGCCTTCTTTTTTCTCTTGCGTTAGCAAGCCTTCCCGCTTTACCTGAGCCTGTTGCAAATAATGCTGTGGCTAAAGTTATTGTAAAAAACCAGCCCTACTTTTTAAGCTTTATGGGGCTGGGGCGCGATAAACAATACTCGTCAGTGCATAACAAAGTGTGGACGCTTAAAGTTGGCGATTCACAGTGGCAATCTAAAACTGGTGTGCCTTCAAGCTTGCCATTAAAAGGGCGCTTAGCAAGCACCGCAGTCGGCTTAGGCGAGTACGCTTATGTGTTTGGCGGCTATACGG
>NZ_AUTI01000240.1:0-5258 GCF_000497995.1 Pseudoalteromonas sp. TB25 | reverse complement strand
CCGCCACTTGTTCGTGGTCGTCGTGTTAAGCTTAAATATGCGCATGCCGGTGGTTATAACCCGCCACGTATTGTAATTCATGGTAACCAAGTTCACGATTTACCAGATAGCTACAAACGCTACCTGATGAACTACTACCGTAAAGCACTGAAAATTATGGGCACCCCAATCAAAATTGAATTTAGAGAAGGTGATAACCCATTTGCAGGGCGTACTAATAAAGTAACGCTTTCGCAAAAACGTAAAATACGTGCATTTGCTAAAGAAAACCGTAATAAATAAACTGCATAAGCGTTAATTTATTACAAAAAAACGGCGTACTTTTTAGTACGCCGTTTTTTATTACTGAAAATTAAGTAATGCTAATTGCACCAGCCGTTCAACTGTCGTGTCTTGAACATTTTTAGGCGCTTTGGGGTAATACTTTGATTTTGGCGGCTTAATAGTTATAAACCCATGATTGGTTGCCATTTCGTGGGCTAACAGCTTTCGCTCTCGGGGGGTTAAATGGTTTTCGTGTATTTTTGCCAGCTCGCCGCTATCAAGCCATATGCCTGCACAACCTGGGCATTCGTCTATTTCAACCACTTTGAGTGGCGAAAAATACCGGCGCATCATCACAATACTTGGGCATTTAGGGCAATTTACTCGCGATGAGACTTCGCCCTCACCTTCGGTATAATTACTCAAATACTTAAGTAAAACCTGACCATGCTTTAACTGTGGCGAGCTAAACTTAAAAATTTGGCTGTTATCAAAAAATACGCCGCCTTGCGCTGACGTAAAAACAGTAATCCCGCCAACAAGTAAAGGTTCAAGTGGCGTATTACTACGAGGACAATACATTTAAAATTCCTTTTTATTTATTTTCTTTTACTCAAGTGCTTTATGAATAAGCCCAACAAGCGGGCCGGGCAATGTAATATTACCTGCAAGTACAAACTCATGCGCTTCATCTGACATTTTTTGCCATGTACGGCGAATAATACCAATCCATTTTTCTTCATTGTAATCTGGTTTTGCATTGGCAAATCCAAGCATATAATGCTCAATAAATACAAGGCTTGCTACATCTTCTACTAATTGGCTGTCTGGGTTACGTTTAATATTTTTTTTAGCGACCGCATCGTACACTCGGTTTTGCTCAGCTTCACCGTAACCAGCTTGCTTCATGAGCGCAACCACGCTGCTAGCATGAAATATATAAAGTGCACTGCGCCACTGATGATAGCCCTGTTTGTTCATTTCAAAATCACTACGTGGCGACTTCCAACGCTGAATATGCTGTGCACGCACTGCAATTTGCATGAGTTCATCGGCATCTGGTTTAAAACGAGTTAACATTTCGCTCATGCGCAAGGCGTATAAACTTTCTTTAGGAAAGCTTTGTCCATTGTGCTGCTCAGTATTAGGGTCTTGGTTGTTTGCTTCATCAATTAAGGTAATTACTTTATTAAACATGACGATCATTTTTTATAATAAGTTTTAATCATTCTAAACGCTGATAAAACAATAAACTAGTACGCCAATCAGTTACGCAGTGAAATTTGTTCAATCAAAAAGTAAAACCAAGAGTTACAAGTTATAAAAGTAAGCGCATTGATTAAGTTAACTTGGTACTATATTGAGCACAAATTAAAATAAAAAAGCGCGATAAATAATAACTAACTCGCCAATAACGGATGACTATGTTTAAAAAAAGTATTCTAGCTATATGCTTAGCGGTTGCATCGCTACCAAGCTTAGCCGACACTAACACTGATTTAAAAACCATTATTGATAACCATTGGCAAAACGCCAAAGCTGAAAAAATATTTTTTCGTACCGACCCAGACGGCTGGAAGCCAAACGGTACATTGCCAAATTGGAGCGAGCAAGCCATTGCAAAGCGCCAAGCTTATAACAACAGCGTGCTAAAAAGCTTAGCCAGCATTGATCCAAAAACGCTCAACAACGAGCAGCTAATGAACTACCGCTTATTTAAATATGAGCGAGAAACCGAGCAGCAAAGCTACCTTTATCAAGATAAGTATTTTCCGGTTAATTTTTTAAGTGGCTGGCATACTTATTTTGCCGAAGCACCGGCTAACATGGCATTTTTAACACCCGACGATTACAACGCATTTTTAATCAGCCTTGCCGACTACCCTCGATTTAATCAGCAAAATATTGATTTAATGAAAGAAGGTATAAAAACAGGCTTTACTCATTACTGCAAAACCTTTGAAAATTACAGCCAAAGCATTAGCGCGCATATTGTTAAGCAACCTGAAAACAGTGCCCTTTACGAGCCCTTTACACGTATACCAAACACGTTTACAGCAGAGCAAAAAGCCACATACCAAAATAAAGCAAAGGCCTTAATCAGCTCAAAAGTAGTCCCTGCTTATCAGCACTTTTACGACTTTTTTGAAAACGATTACATGCCTAACTGTAGAGCACAGCCGGGTATTGCAAGCGTTAAAGGCGGGCTTGAGTATTACAAATACACAGTTAATTACTACACCACAACCAATGCCACACCAAAGAAAATTCATGAGCTTGGCTTAAAAGAAGTCGCGCGTATTAAAGCGCAGATGCAAAGCATTATTGATAAAGTAGGTTTTGATGGCACTTATGCTGAGTTTTTAGAATTTTTAGCGACCGATGAGCAATTTTACGCAACAGACGCGCAAGACCTGCTAGAAAAAACCGCTTTTATAACGCAAAAAATGTATGGCAAATTACCAACCTACTTTAATCATTTACCGCGAAATACCTTTACTATTAAAGGCTCAGCGAGTCGCGGCGCGTTTTATATGCCACCTGCTGATAACCGCTCCCCTGGCACTTATTTTTTAGCCTCAACACCTAAACTACAGCCTTTATATAATTTAGAAGCACTTAGCTTACATGAGGCAATACCAGGGCATCATTTACAAAACGCTATTGCTATGGAGTTAAATGTACCCGAATTTAGACGCACACTTAGCCACTCTGCATTTGGCGAAGGTTGGGCACTATACACAGAGCGCTTAGGTAAAGAAGCCGGCTTTTATCAAAGCCCGTACAGCGACTTTGGTCGTTTAGGCTACGAAATGTGGCGTGCAGTAAGACTTGTTGTTGATACCGGTATTCATGCCTTTGGTTGGAGCCGCCAAAAAGCTATTGACTACTTGGCAGATCACACTGCTTTGCCACAAAGTGCGGTGGAGGATCAAATAGATCGTTATATATCATGGCCAGGCCAAGCGCTTTCGTACAAAATGGGCGAGATAAAAATACGCGAACTGCGTGCAAAAGCGGAAAAAGAACTAGGTGCTAAGTTCGATATTCGCAGCTTTCACGACACCGTAATCGGTCAAGGCTCGCTGCCTATGGAAGTATTAGAAGACGTAATAGACGATTGGATAGCAAAACAAAAATCGGCTATTTAACATTCAAGGAGGCGGTATTATTTGCCGCCTCTTTTTAAAACCCTCTTAAACACCTCAAAACTAATCCCTACCCGCTTTTGCTTCGTAAAGTTAATGATTACAAAAACCTGAGTAAACCTATGAGCAAACGCATTTTATATTGGCTACAAAACGATTTACGAATAGATGACAACCCTATTTTAAGCGAACTTGCTACTGAGCAATGCGCGCTCGATATTGTATTTGTTATAAACCCGCACTGGTTTAAAAATAATAACTATCAACAAAAGCCGTATGGCGTGCATAAACAGCAGTTTTTAATGCAAAGCTTGTATGAACTCCAACAAGCACTTATTGAGCGCGGGCAAACACTGCATGTACTTGAAGGCGAACCTGTATCGCTTTTGAAAGCGCGTATTAATGAGCAAAATATTGATGAAGTTGTATACAGCGAGCAATTTGGCCTGTACGAGCAACGCCAAATAAACTTACTCAAAGCACATTGCCCTAATACTAAATTTACAGGAGCGCAGCAAGACACGCTCTTTAAACAAAGTGACCTACCGTTTGATTTAAGCGAATTACCTAAACACTTTACCCCGTTTCGTAAAAAGGTAGAGGCCGCCACTAGCCCCATTTCACTTTCAACATTACCAAACGGTTTGCTCCCTCAGCCAATAACCTTGTGCGCTAAAAAACCTTTAGAGCGTATAGCAAATAATGGCGTAATGCATGGCGGGTTTAAAAGTGCGCAAACACATTTAAAGCAATACTTTTCAGGTTTACTACCAAGTACTTATAAAATAACTCGAAACGAGCTTGATGGCTTTAATAACACCACAAAATTTAGTATCTGGCTTGCTTTAGGTTGTGTAAGTGCGCGGCAAGTTTATAAAGCAGTTGAGGCGTACGAACATAGTCAAATAACAAACGAGTCTACTTACTGGATTAAATTTGAATTGCTATGGCGAGAGTATTTTAAATGGCATGCACTTAAGGCAGGTAAAAGCCTGTTTAGCTTTAAAGGCCAAAAGCAAACAAAACCCCTTACTACATTTATGCCAAACCGCTTTGCTACGTGGTGTAATGGCGCAACACCCTACCCATTAGTCAATGCCATTATGAATGAGCTTAACGCTACGGGTTATATATCAAATAGAGCAAGGCAAATTGCAGCCAGCTGCTTAGTGAACGAGCTTGGCCTTGATTGGCGCTATGGCGCAGCATATTTTGAACAACAATTGATTGATTACGATGTAGCCGCTAATTGGGGTAATTGGCAATATATAGCAGGTGTAGGCGTAGATCCGCGTGGTGGTAGGCACTTTAATATTGAAAAACAAACGTTACAGTTTGACCCGCACACTGTTTACACTAATAAATGGCAAGGTAATAAAAATGCAAGTACACAACTCGATAACTTAAATGAAGTTGATTGGCCAATTTAAGCCGCCAATCAACCTTTACCAAGTAACGTTTAAAACAGCTCAGCAATGCCTATATTAATAGCGTAACCACCCAAGGTTAAAAACAAAAATAAACAGCCTGCTAATAAAAGCGGCTTTATACCTGCTTGGCGAATAGCGCCAACATGTGTGCGCAAACCTAAAGCCACCATCGCGATGGTAAGTAATATATTATCAAACCATACAATGGCGTTTGAAGCCCCCTGAGGTATAACCGATAACGAATGTACACCACTTGCCACAATAAATAACACCGCAAACCAAGGGATTGTAATACCCGCTTTTTGCTCGCCGCCAGGCGCGTTTATATTTGCATGCTTTTTACTTTGCCAAAACGATAAGCCCACTAAAAATGGTGCAAGCATCATCACCCTTAGCATTTTTTCTATAACGGCGG
>NZ_AUTI01000239.1:0-1019 GCF_000497995.1 Pseudoalteromonas sp. TB25 | reverse complement strand
CCGCCAGCCCACTCAATAACGACCAAACACATAAATTTGTAGCTAATGTGCGCGGTATGTATAACGACCGCGCCTCAGAGGTATCGGATGCCACTGAATTTGGCGACCGAATTAGTTTTTCGTATCAAGGCAAATACCTAGACGACACATTGGGCGTGGCGCTGGGTTATGCGCGCTTGTTTCAGCCAAGTGTAGCAACGCAGTTTATTGGCCTTGCTTACAACGACACAAAAGATGTAGATGGCGCAGCTAACGACACCAATGGCCCTTTAGCTAACCCAGAAAACGAATACATTAGCGAAGGCTTTGAGCTACAGCATTTAGGTGGCGAAGAAACCCGTAATGGCTATTTAGCAGCCATAGAGTGGGCACCGGCAGATAACTTTAAATTAAAAGGTGATGCGTTTTTATCGCGCTTTGATAAAGAGTCGTTTGCCCGTGGCCTGAGGGTTAAGTTAGGCGGGCCAACAGCTGCATATGCAAACGCTCAGCTCGACGGTAATGCCGTAATAGGCGCAGCGGTTAACCGTACTTCGCAAAGCTATACCCGCGTTGAAATAGTTAACGACGACAACCAAGACTTTGACGAAGTAGATAGTTTTGGCATTAATGCCGATTGGCAGGTAACCGATAGATTGAGCGTAAATGCCGATGTGTCGCTTTCTCGCGCAAAAAGTAATTTTAGAAATGGCTTACTGTGGAGCTTAGTAGCAGAAGATGCCAATGCAGAAACGCCAGTATTTGATAACAACGTAGCAATTAACTATCAATTAAACGGCTTAAATTTACCTGACGTTGGGTTTAATCAGGCGGCCGCCTTTAGCGATATAGACCGTGTAATGGTCAGCAAATATGGTATTTACCCAGATCAAACAGAAGATGAAGTAACGGCATTTAAGCTCGATTTTAAATATGAGCTAGAAAGCGACATATTTAGCTCAGTAGAGTTTGGTGCGCGCTACTCAGATAGAGAGTACAGCCGAAAACGATCGGTATTTGAGTACGGTAACGACGGGGCG
>NZ_AUTI01000238.1:0-4100 GCF_000497995.1 Pseudoalteromonas sp. TB25 | reverse complement strand
GCCGCCGGTGAGCTTAGTCGTTAGGCTTCTCATTCCCCATCACATATATGGAAATAACATGTTTACGAAAAATAACTTTAACAAAGATAATTTCGATGACGGTTTGGTTGATGCTATTGGAAATAGAATTTCCAATTCAGAATACACAGATTCAATTCTGGCAGGAACAAAGTATTTGACTCAGGTCCTTAGAAATAAAGGAGCATGTGAAGGCGATGGCTCTCAACTTGTAGGTCAAGTTCTTGGCGGTGTAACACCAAAGTTCCCTATTAATAGTTTGCAAACTGTTTCAGAAAAGGATGAACAAAAAGGGCTGGAGCAATTATTAAGAGGTTATTATGTCGGAATAAGAAATCCCAGAACTCATGAAGTAACGGAGGATACAGAAGAGTTCTGTATTAGAATTATGGTTCTTATCGATACTTTTCTTTGTTACCTGAACCGAGAAATAGAAGACTTCGATATTAAAGCTATAGTCGACAGAATTTATGATCCTCATTTTGTCGCAAGTGAAGAATATGCTGAAACATTAATAGCGCAAGTTCCTGAAAATCGAATTATTGACGTTTTCATTTCGGCTTTCAATAGGCGAGATGAGGGGCGAATAAAAGATATTAAACTAGCTTTTAATTCAATGTATCAGCTAATGCCTCCGCAAGATGTTGATGCAGCAATACAAACTGTTGGGGCTGCGTTAAGAGGGGAGACAGATGCTGGTAATATTGCAAGCTTGTTTAGGCTTTTAAAGCCAATAGCATGGCAAAGTCTTCAGGCAGATGTAAAGCTGCGAATAGAAAACATGATTATAGAAAGTTGTTCTGAAGGACATTACGATTTATACAACGGTATTGATCGTGGTTCACTAGGTACATGGGGTAATACCTTCGGTAAATATTTCACACGAAGAGATGACCTTGCCGATGCCATAATCTCAAGGTTGGAAAATAGTTGGTATACACAAAACTACATCGCTAATTACTATATATACTCCCTACCTAGTATTGTTCAAGGGGAAGAAAAGCGAGAAAAACTAGCGGAAAACTTGGCGTACGCAGCTTTAAGTAATAATGCAAAGCATCTTCGTAGTAAGTTATTGGACGCATGTGAAAACTATCCAAATAAACTAAAAGAATTACTAAGAGTCTCCGTTCAAGAAAGACGAGATAATGATCAGAAGTATGCAGATAAGATTTTAGAAAAATTATCCTAGCTGTAAATCCTAACAAGGCGCTGCTACGGAAAATTTACTCGCTTGCGCTCCCAAATTTCCGCAGAGCGCGGCGTTAGGTTCCTATGAGATTACTCACGATTCTTGCTGTTGGATTTTTAGTGCTGGGGTGTTCTGACGAGTATAATCCTTTCAAAAACAGGGTAGAAAAAAGAGCAGAAGGCTTTTTGTCGAAACATCATAGTAGCTTAGAGCATTTGATTAAGTTGGCTGAGAAAGGAAAATTTGAGCTTGTTCAGTGGATAGATGAAGATGATGGTAAAAACCTGCCGGTAAATGTCGTTTCAATAAAAGGGACTAAAAAGAAAGTAGAAGTTTCTGATGGCCGACTTGACGAATTCATTTCATTCGCTAAAAGTAAAGGAATCAAATTAATTTGGTTTCAGTACTTTGATGGTGTTTGGTTTGTCATGAAGGCATTTTCTTATGAAGACAGCGGAAAGCGTCGAGAAGGCTATTTTTCTTTTGGTAATCCATCAAAAACAAGAATTTGCCATTTCGGCGAAGAAAATATGGGGTTCGCTATGCTTAACGAAAGCGAAAAGAATTGGTTTATGATCAAATGTAACATCCCTAAAACCGGAACCTAACAAGTTGCCAAAGTTCGCCGCAAAAAGCGCGGTTGGGACAAATACTCACTGGGCTTCGCCCAACAACGTTCGCATTTGCCCCTTGGCAAAGCGTTATAAGCCAAAGGAAGTTCGGTGATGAAATCGATAATTGGAAAACTTGATGTGTTAAGCGTGTTTGTAGCGTGGACACTTTTAATAGTTTTCTTTGTATCTCTGGCTTATGGGAAAATGTTTTCTGAACCTAACGCTAGTGCTAGTCATTTAGTTTATTTGTTTGGGGCATTCTTTTGCACAGTTTTAATTCATATTGTTTTGGCATTTTTTAACCGTTGCCCACATTGCGATAAATGTTTAACTGTTCAAGGTTTTAAAAAGCCTCATCCAGCATCAAGTGGTAGCTGGGATAAAGTTGTTTGGCGCTGGTTTTCTGGTTCAATTGTTTGTATCCATTGCGGGCAAAGAGTGGCAACTAATGGCTTATAACAAGTTGCTCAAGTTCGTTCGTAAACTCACTGGGACAATTAACAGTTGGCTTGGCGCTTCGCGCAAGTTTAGCCAACAGTCAATTGCCCCTTAGCAAAGCGTTAGTACCCTCAGAGACTCTGTTTATGAAATCAAAGTTAATTAGGACCGCTGAGAAAAACGGTTTTACCAAAGCGGGAAGTGATGGTGCTCAAGTGCGGTATCTCAAACCCATCAATAATGACTTTTCGTATGGATTTCTGATTGGCCGCACTGGTAAAGATGATATAACTGCTGTTCAATTCGGGCTAATTAACCACCCTATGTGGGAGTTGCAGCAAGAGGTTGAAGGCACTAAAGATCTAAATATATTATTCCTCTTGTTTACTTTACTCCTCAATCCGGTACATGAGGAAAGTGGAAAACCAAGAAGTCTCGATTCCGATACCGTATCAGAGCTAATGCAAACGAAAATAGACTTTTTTGACGCCAACTTGGCTCAAATAATAAAAGATACAGTCCGTTTCCTAACAGAGTTTCGTTATCCGCCCTTATTCGTAACTGAGGAGCACTTGCTTTTTGATGGGCTTGCCCACTATTACGGTGTAAACGTCCGGTGATCATCACCTAGATATTGATATTCCAAGGCAATAATTGTTCTATGTCTGGCTCAGGCTGACAAAGCTCATCGAGGCAATGCATGATGTAATCAAATGGCGTTAAGCCGTTGGATCTTGCAGTTTCGATGATGCTGTATAGGTGAGCGCTTGCTATTGCGCCGCGTGAGGTTTGGCTAAACATCCAGTTCTTACGGCCAATAACAAATGGTTTGATAGCGCGCTCGGCGCGGTTATTGTCGATATTAAGCTGACCATTTTCAAGGTAAACTATAAGTTTATGCCATTGATTAGCGAGATAGGTTGCTGCCTCTGCTAACTTGGTTTTCCCGACTAAACGTGGCTGGTTTTGCTCTAGCCATTTATGCAGTTTATCGATAATAGGTTTCGCTTGCTCTTGCCTTATTTCATGCTTTTGTTCTGGTGTTTTATCGTTGAGTTTTGATTCAATGCCGTACAGTTTTTGAATAAGACTCAAGACTACGTCGGCTTTGCCTGTCTTGTTTTTACCCTGCACGTGTTTTGCTTCTATAAATTTACGACGTGCATGGGCCCAGCAACCAACGAGTGTTGATTGCGTTTGTGCATACGCTTGATAACCATCAACCTGTAAATAGCCCGAATAGCCATCCAGATAATTAACCACACAGGAAGCTGCCCGACTGTTTTGATAGTCGTAAAGCACAATGTTTGGTATTGGGTTGTGTTTATTTATAGCCGATGGCGAATCCGTGCCGGTACAATATAGCCACATGTAACTTTTTACTTTGTCGGCGTTGACCACATTGACCGTCGTTTCATCGGCATGTATCGCAGGCTGTTTAAGTAACGCGTGTTTCAGTCGTTGTATCAGCGGTTCAAACAAGGTAGCGGATGCGAGTACCCAGTCACTCATGGTTTTACGGCTAAGCTCAATGCCGTATTGCTTGAACATCGACTCTTGTCTGTGCAGTGGCAGTGCATATTGATATTTGCTGGTGATGATTTGACTTAATAAACTGGACGTGGCCATGCCTTTGTTGATGGCCATGTTTGGCATCTTGGCTTGTTTAATACTGTTATTCGACCCTGACTTATCACATTCACGACACGCGTACTTTGGGCGAATATGCTCAATGACTTTTATCTTTGCGGGGACGAAGTCGAGCTTTTCGCTGACGTCTTCACCCATTTTATGCAACTCATTACCACAGCAGTTACACACCTTGTCTTCTTCGGCAA
>NZ_AUTI01000237.1:0-1550 GCF_000497995.1 Pseudoalteromonas sp. TB25 | reverse complement strand
TCGTCTAGAGGCCTAGGACACCGCCCTTTCACGGCGGTAACAGGGGTTCGAATCCCCTTGGGGACGCCACTTACTTATTTTAAGTATTGTGTAAAGCAGTGTGACACCGCACTCTCTATGCACGACGTTATCAAGAGTACCAATCTCTTAGATATGTCATTTACTACTTAGATAGGAAAGTGCAGTGTTATTAGAATAAAACCACAAATTAATACCCTCATTTATACCTAATTTTTATATCAATCTATTTACACTTTGTTACAAAACCAAACCCATAATCGCTCCATATTCCTTGTTGTACTTTTAATTAGTCTTTAGTAAACGTCCGGTGATCATCACCTAGATATTGATATTCCAAGGCAATAATTGTTCTATGTCTGGCTCAGGCTGACAAAGCTCATCGAGGCAATGCATGATGTAATCAAATGGCGTTAAGCCGTTGGATCTTGCAGTTTCGATGATGCTGTATAGGTGAGCGCTTGCTATTGCGCCGCGTGAGGTTTGGCTAAACATCCAGTTCTTACGGCCAATAACAAATGGTTTGATAGCGCGCTCGGCGCGGTTATTGTCGATATTAAGCTGACCATTTTCAAGGTAAACTATAAGTTTATGCCATTGATTAGCGAGATAGGTTGCTGCCTCTGCTAACTTGGTTTTCCCGACTAAACGTGGCTGGTTTTGCTCTAGCCATTTATGCAGTTTATCGATAATAGGTTTCGCTTGCTCTTGCCTTATTTCATGCTTTTGTTCTGGTGTTTTATCGTTGAGTTTTGATTCAATGCCGTACAGTTTTTGAATAAGACTCAAGACTACGTCGGCTTTGCCTGTCTTGTTTTTACCCTGCACGTGTTTTGCTTCTATAAATTTACGACGTGCATGGGCCCAGCAACCAACGAGTGTTGATTGCGTTTGTGCATACGCTTGATAACCATCAACCTGTAAATAGCCCGAATAGCCATCCAGATAATTAACCACACAGGAAGCTGCCCGACTGTTTTGATAGTCGTAAAGCACAATGTTTGGTATTGGGTTGTGTTTATTTATAGCCGATGGCGAATCCGTGCCGGTACAATATAGCCACATGTAACTTTTTACTTTGTCGGCGTTGACCACATTGACCGTCGTTTCATCGGCATGTATCGCAGGCTGTTTAAGTAACGCGTGTTTCAGTCGTTGTATCAGCGGTTCAAACAAGGTAGCGGATGCGAGTACCCAGTCACTCATGGTTTTACGGCTAAGCTCAATGCCGTATTGCTTGAACATCGACTCTTGTCTGTGCAGTGGCAGTGCATATTGATATTTGCTGGTGATGATTTGACTTAATAAACTGGACGTGGCCATGCCTTTGTTGATGGCCATGTTTGGCATCTTGGCTTGTTTAATACTGTTATTCGACCCTGACTTATCACATTCACGACACGCGTACTTTGGGCGAATATGCTCAATGACTTTTATCTTTGCGGGGACGAAGTCGAGCTTTTCGCTGACGTCTTCACCCATTTTATGCAACTCATTACCACAGCAGTTACACACCTTGTCTTCTTCGGCAA
>NZ_AUTI01000236.1:0-6753 GCF_000497995.1 Pseudoalteromonas sp. TB25 | reverse complement strand
GTTGCTACAACTAAAAAAGTTAGAGCAGCAGCCCCCGCGTTAACAACACCGATACCAGTAGCAGCACTTGCAATAAAACTATTTGATTCTACGAACATTTCGCGCTCCCAATTATCACCAGCTTTGTAGGTGTTATGTATGTTACCCACCCGACTACCAAAATCAATTACAGCTAAACCATTTCCTAAAAACTTAGAATACTTTGTAAATTTAACAACATTATCTGCATGAGTAGGGGTTATTAAGTCCAGCTTAGCAACATTACGGCTGCTCCTAGCTATATTTGCCCCCCTTGAAAAGTTTGTCATAGGTGTACCGCGTTTAGATTGGATTTGGTTTGTAACTGCTTTTACTTCCAATCTAAATTTATTTTGCATTTTATCAAAAGCAAGCTTTGCTTTTTGTTTAGCCGCAGCTTTATATGGTGATTTAGACTTGATGGCTTGACGAAATTCGAGCAGTGATTTCTGATAATCACTTACTGCATCGGCAAAATCACCAACTCTTTTAGAATAGACACTAGTCGAAGTGCCCATCAGCCCTATATTAAATTCATTTAATTTTGCAACCATACCAAACCAAACAGCCACCTTAATTGAACAAGCAGAACTATGCCAAAAAATTCGCTCTTCAGATTAAGAATTTATCTTTTATTGCTGGGTCACTTTTATTTCATCCGTTAAATAAGTCATTAGCCCTATTAAACCTAAATTACACACATGAAAATAACTGCATAATGCAGTTATGATTTATTACTGAATAGCTTTACTGAGTAGCTTAAGTTTTATGCGAGTAACTTTTCGCAATTACTAATATTTGATCGCCGTTTACGCTTTAAATTTTCACAGTAACTTGCTTGTGAATTGGGTCTTCCTACCGCACCATGGAATACGCGTGTAAATTGCGTAGTGAGTTTTAACCAGTTTTCTGGGGATATGTTTAGTCTTTCGAGTAAAGGAAGGGTCATATTATCAATATGCCCGCGTTTATCCTCTCGTATTATTCGCCCTGTTAGCTCAACGAGTTCAAGGTACGATTTAAGCTCAAACGGCAGTCCTTTAGGCATAATCTGACGTGGCATGCCTGCAAAACGTAGTAACTGCTTAGGTTGCTTACCTTCTGCCGCGCATGTTAAGCGATTCTGTACACTGGTATGGTCTGACTCTTCTGGGGTGTTAGCTATTTTAGCTCTAATGGGATTTAAATCAACATAGGCCATACAAGCTGCAAGTGCTGCTTCATCTAATAATGCTTGAGACGTAAAGCGCCCTTCCCAGAACCTCCCTGTGCAGTTATCTTCTTTATTTGCTCTTCGCGCAATGTCTTCATTTAACAACCGCATAAACCAGCTGATACTTGCTAGGCGTTCGCGGTATTGTTTAACCGTTTGATTGAAAAATATGAGCTCAACTTTACTTAACTTTTCACCTCGTACATATTTCTGCGTCAACAATGTTCCTTTACACAGTTTATGCCAGCGAATAACAATCGCTTTATCATTCAACCTATTTGCTCGGTTATCATCTACATACAGGACTAAGTGAGTGTGATTACTCATAACAGCATAAGCACACACATCAATACAAAATACCTTTGCTAATTCAAGCAGCTTATCTTCAACCCACCCTCGTCGATGCTCGTAAGATTGACCAGTAAAACGGTCTTCTCCACATAAAAATGCACGACGAACACAGCGTGAAATACAGTGATAATATTTTTGTATCAACCAAACTTATTTGACGCTTTCTTGCAATTGCCATAAGACACCCTGCTCGTTTTTTGCACTTCCAATTAGAATCTAGGCGTTTAAAGTGCAAAAAATTAAGATGTGTGTCTGCTTAATTGTAAAATTTAGAATGGATGTCACTGTTATCTTGCTAATGGGTGACCCCAACCATCTTCAAAATAGGCCTCTTCTACTAGGTGAATTTTCACCATGGAAGGTTTCAACGCTTATTTTATCGCTTTTTATATCTGGAACATCTATGTTCTCTATAATCACAAACTGAGCCATATGACTAATTTCACTTAAATAATTCAAGAAATAATAACTTAATTTTGTGCTTGCCAGCTCCTGCTCATCTTTTGATAATTCTCCATATTTACTTTCTGTAGGATCTCGATAAGTAACCAAAGGTGAATCTAAAATCAATAATTTAGGATGAAATAAACCTTTACGAGAACAATATAATAGCGTTGCTATCTTAAAAACCGAATGCAGAATTGCTCGAACGCCTTTACCATTAAGGTGTCTTGGATTCCCATCAATTAAAACATCATATTGTTTGAAATCAAAAGTCACTATTTTATTACCTGGGAACTTGATTTCAGTTAAAACATCGGAGTAAATTTCACAGAACTCATCTATTACTTCATTTTTAGGATGAAAATCTGGTGATTTATATTTTTGTGGGGGTTTTTCAGAGTTACATTGTTGAAGTCTTCGTTGCAAGTCTTCAATCATTTCGAGTTGCTTAATGTTTCTCTTATGATTTGAATATTGTTCCGTTAATAATGAATTATCAAAATCATACTTTTGCAAATCTGGTGTTCTAGCTGATATCTTTGCATCTAAGTCTTCAAGGGTTTTATTTAAATCAGATACTGCCAGAATAAGCTCTTTATTTTGTTTTTTAACTGAGTTAATAGTTAAGTCGAGCTCAATTTTGTTTAGTTTTATTTTTTCTATTTCGGCAAGGGAAGCACTTTTCAGTTGTTTTAATTCGGTTAAATCAGAGCATATATTATTAGATTTATTACCGCAGACCCCACAATGTCCATTATGGTTTACTGATAGTAAAAAAGCAGTCTCCTCCTGAGATTCAAGTCTTTTGATATCAGAATTATATATACCGACAAGATATTCAAAATTAACTAAATTGGCTTTTATACTATTAAGCCTTTCATTTTTTTCTATGAGCTCTTCTGAGGTTTGTTTTTTAAGATTTATAATTCCTGAAACATCCAGTTGTGCCTCGATTAGTGATGACTTGTTTTTTGAAATAGACATTTCTAATTTCATTTGATGTTCTTTTAAATTCTTTATGGATTCATTTTCATATTCAACATCAATATCGACTTTCAAATTATCTATTAACTCTATCAATAAGCTCTTTCTGCCTGATTTTTCACTATCAAATACTTCTTTTTTAATTAGCTCTTTAAATGAACTATAATCCACCCCTGTCAGTAAATAATTAAACAAATTACGATTAATTGTTTTTTCAAAGCTATCCCCACTTTCTATTGGTGATTTTTTATTGATAATCCTTTCTTCGTATGAACATATAATTACTGAAAGTAATCTGATTGTTAAACTAACTTTCTCTCCAGATAGATTTTTTGCAAGTTTAATATTGCTTTGTTGCCAAGGAGGGAGGAAAAACTCATTTAAATTCACTTCACCTTTTTTTAAGGTGCCAACTTTATAGTCAAGCAAATGTTGGTCAGATTTTTTATTCTTAATATGCCCATCATAGAGTTCAAGCTTCTGAGAGGGAAAACCTCTAAATAAAGTATATTTTTTTGAATTAACTGATAATTGTAGAGATATCTCCGAATAAGGTTTACTTTGTTCAATTTTATCTATCGATTCTTTGCCAAACATATAATCAATAGAGTCAACCAAAAAAGACTTACCTGTATTAGAAGCTCCATTAATTACTTTAACACGAGTTTTAAAGTCCACTGAAACGGTTTTAGCTGATTCTCCCGTGAATTGGATTGAATGAATTTCCATTTCTAATTTACTATCATCTTTCAAAGTCAAAACGCTACATCCATAAAAATTTTATTAAAATATTGAAAGCCACTATGATTCAACTGTCCTACGCACCACTTGGCATTATTTTTTAATGACATACTATATTCGCTCTTCATAAGCTTAATGAGCGGCTTAGCATCTCCCGTTACAGAGTAATAAATACCTTCTTTCTCACAAAGAACGTTTATCAATCCAAATCTCTTCATTAAGGCTAAACCATCCCTAACTAACTTCCGCCTTACGGCTAATTCACCTTTTCTATTTGGAATACATGGATGAAGACTCTTAGGTCCATTAAAATCTTTTGAGTAGACAAGTACGTAATCCAATTTAACGATTTCTTCGAATCCTATTGGTGTTGGGTAATATTCATTCAATAAAATTACACTTCGTAGACCAGCTTCCAACACAGTATTAAAAACATCTATTGTTTCTACTTGATCCATTTCAATTTACCTCCATTTACAAAATGATGGCAATATCCTTGTTTTACATCAACTTTGGCATGTACAGCTAATTTACCTGAAGGAACTACATTTGCAGCTTGGGACATCACTGAACACATACAGTCATACCCATTTGGGTAAGCTTGCTTAGCTGTATCATAGATCCCATTGAATACCTATCTAGCGTCAATTAACTTGGCCGGTTCCGCGTCAATTATCTTGGCCGGTTGATACCGAATTTTATTTACTCTTATTGAGCGCTGTTTTGCGTCGGTAGCTGTCACCTTCACAATGAATAATCGTGGCATGATGAACCAAACGATCGATTGCCGCGACTGTCATCGTTGAATCTTCAAATAGTTCATCCCATTGCTCAAATGATTTGTTTGATGTGATGATCATGCTGTGTCGCTCATAGCGATGGGCTATCAATTCAAACAGCACGCTCGTTTCCTGTTCAGTTTTTCGAACGTAACCAACGTCATCAACGATTAATAAGCTGTATTTATCGAGCTTTACAAGTTCGTCTTGCAAGCGTAAATGTCGCTTTGCTTGCTGGAGTTGTTGAACAATCGCTGACGCGGCAACGAACTTAACTTTATGGCCCTGCTCGATAAGGCCATAACCGATGCTACTGGCGATATGCGTTTTACCAAGACCACTGGCGCCAAATAACAATATATTGCCACCGTGCTTCAACCAATCCGGCTGATTTATTAAATCAGCAACAAGGGGCTTACTAACCCCATCAACAAGGGTAAAGTCGAAGCTGCTAAGGTGTTTACCCATTGGCAATTTTGCATCTTTTAAAAGCCGCTGAAGGCGTTTGTCATCGCGTGTCGCAAGTTCAACATGGCACAGCTCAGACAAGTATTGCTGCGGGCTCCATTGTTCTTCCATCGCTTTTTTTCCCAGGGTATTCCACTGTTGAAGCATGGTGCTAAGCTTTAATTGTTTCAGCATTAAAGGTAACGAGGCCGTGAAGTTATCCATGTAGACCTCCCGGTATCATGCTGCTATAAGCGCTCAAGCTGTGTTGCTTTATTTTTATTGTGGGTATGTTTGATGCAATCACTAAAAATTGCGCTTCACATTCTCGGATGGCCGGTAATTGTCGCTGAGTAATTGACACTGCTACAAATCGTCCTAATTGACGTTCACACCCACTTTGTTTTGCTAAATGGAGCAGTTTTACCATGTAATAGCTCGCTTCATCCGCTAAAAGATGAGTATTAACGTATTCCCAAATAGCTTTGTAATTGTCGCTTGGGAGTAAGTCGTCACGTAGTTGTGAGTAGCGAAATGCCAATGGTTTTTTAACCAATGCGTCAATAACATGCAAGTAACTAATATTGCGTGCACGGCACCCTTTAGAAGCATAGACACGCGCTAACGTTTGAACTAAATCGCTGCCATAGCGCAGCTCTAAGCGGTTGTCATATAAACGAACAAGTAATCGGCTACCAATAAGGCGTGACGGGACGCTATAGGTAACACGTTTCAATGAAATAGTACTCGTACGTGACACCGTTAGATAATGCTCGGTGTAATTGACGCTCATCGTCCGTGGTAAAGCGTGTAATTGTCGCTGCTCTACTGCGTACTTATCACTTACACGGCGATTACGGCGAGCAACAATGTCTGCAACAAACGATTCATAGACTTCTCTTGTCTGAAAGTCATAACTACCACGGATTTTTAATGCTTGCTCCAGTTGCGATTTAAGATGCCCATGAGGGCTCTCAATAGCCCCATTTTCATGCGCAATACCGCGGTTATTACGGGTCGCTTTAAAGCCATAATGGATAACTAGCTCATTAAAGCGCTCTGTAAAATCATTATCATTAGTATGATTACGATAGGCGGCACTGAGACTGTCTGTACGCACTTCTTTAGGCACACCGCCGGCTGCTTTAAATGCGTTTTGCACACCATCAGAAAAAGCAGCAAAGCTTTCACCGCNCTGGCGGGCATACGATAATGAAACAACATATGCTTAAGGGGTTCACTAGCAATGGTAACGGGTGACTTCACATGTGTGAAATCACATATACCTAATAGGCCATACTCGTGTGTTTGCAGGAATACGACCTCTTTGCTTGAGCCATACAGTGCCCGCCATTTATGAATTCGACGCTCTAATGTACGCCGTGAGCTCGGGTTAAATTTGTCGGTGTGAAACTCGCAAAGATGATCAAAAATTCCCACTGGAGTTAACGTAGCATCACCTTGAAGTAGAGGGACAACAATACTGTCCCAGATAGATTCAAGTGGATCTATACGTGTTCGCCATTGGCGTTTATTAGACAATGGCTGCTCATCCAGTTTATCAATGCGCCTTGCTGAACGTTCAGAAATACCTGCTTTCGCAGCCGCGATAACTTGGCTATTACGCTTTCTATGTTTCATATAAATAGTGACCTGCTGATCAGTGATTCGTGTTCCCGGCACAGTGAACTCCTCCGTTCTGCTGTACCGAACCTTATCAGATCAACCGGCCAAGATAATTGTCGCTAGACCGGCCACCGTAATTGTCGCTTAATA
>NZ_AUTI01000235.1:0-6660 GCF_000497995.1 Pseudoalteromonas sp. TB25 | reverse complement strand
CCGGCTGGGAGCCATTAATTGATATTATTGGTGTGCGTAAAGCGTATTCAGAAAACCATACTGATTTTACTGAACAAAAAGCATTAAGGTATTTACTTGTTGGTAGTGATAACAGCTCGTCAATTTTAAACTCTATTACTTCGGCACGAGAAAGCGCGCGTACAATTCGCGATGTAATACCGCGAGATGTATGGGAAGAAATTAACTCTCTTTATTATTATGTAAAAGATAATCAAAAAGAAGGGATAACAAAGCGCGGACGTTTTGATTATTTAAAAAAGATTATAGATTCAGCCCATCAAATATTTGGGGCGTTAGATGCCACAATTAATCATGATCAGGGCTATGTTTTTATCCGCTTTGGTTCGATTATAGAGCGCGCAGATATGACATCGCGAATTTTAGATATTCGCTCTGCTACGTTAATTACTAATGAAGAAGAAGTGAAGCCGTTTGATAATATTCAGTGGATCAGTTTATTGCGTTCGTTAAGTGCTTATCAAATGTATCGCCAAGAAATGGGCGTTAGAGTACAGCGTGCTGATGTAATAGAATTTGTGATGCACAGCAAAGTATTCCCACGATCTATTTTATTTTGTATGAATGAATTAAAAGCATTGGTTTTACCTTTGCCAAACTCAACAGAAATTATTAAATCAATTGATGATGCAATTGTTGAGTTAGAAAATAAAGACGTACGAGTACTTAAAAATGGTCTGTTGCATGACTTTATCGATGAAATACAAATAGACTTAGCTGGAATACATAACGGACTGGCCGAAACGTATTTTTTAAAACAAGCAGAATAATAAAAACTGTATATTGTTAAATGACTGCTTAGTCTTAAGCGGTCATTTTTTTGCTTAAATTTATTTATAATAATTTTAAAACCTGCATAATTAATCTTTACTTCCTCATCCGTTGGTATCGCAATGAAAATCATCTCGACTAATATCTCTAAAATTAAAACTCTTATTCATAATGGTAAAGAGGTGAAAACGGGAATATTCAAAACGCCAACTAACGAACCTGTTGTTATTGAAAAGCTAAATATTATAGGGGATGAGCAAGCTGATTTAGTTAATCACGGCGGGGTTGATAAAGCGGTTTACGCGTGTTCGCACAATCATTATGATTATTGGAAACAAACCCTCGAGAATGATGATTTGGCAGTAGGTGCCTTTGGCGAAAACTTCACGATTTCTGACCTTGATGAAGCGAATATACACATAGGTGACCATATTCGAATTGGTACTGCATTACTTGAAGTAAGCCAGCCTCGTGTGCCTTGTTTTAAATTAGCTATCGCCCTTAATAATAAAAACAGCCTTAAACTGTTTACGCAGCATTACTGCACTGGCGTGTATTTTAGGGTACTAGAGCAGGGCGTTGCAAAAACGGGTGATAGTGTTGTTATCGAGAAGAAAGCCTCGCACGACATATCAGTAAAAAAACTGTTCCAGGCTTTTTTTGATAAAAAATATCCAGATTATGAAAGTGTATTATTAGCAGCACTCGAATTGCCGGAGCTTGCTCTTGAGTGGCAAACTAAAATTAAAAAGAAGCTTTGTATTAAAAATGAACTAAGTTAAGCGTAAATTGTTATTTATAGAGGAGCTAGTAAAAAAGATAAAACCTGCTATACCTAATGTGATAAATACTATAATTATTATAGTGTTATTAATAAACTGTTGGGTTAGTAGCTAAAATAGGTGTCGTATATGAATATCTCCAGAAAACTGATGCTTATTGTGATTTTAACAGCTGCAGAGGTAAGTATTACTGTTTACTCAGCTTTTGAAATAGCTAAAGGGGCCAAGTTTCACCAACTTAATTTTCTTCACTTAAAATATACTCATCAACTTACTAAGTCAGTTAAAAAAATAGAAAATGATCTCCCCATAGATATAAATACCATTGAGTCAGATATATTGTTAATTAGGCAGCAACCAATTGACTGTATTGAAGAAATAAATCCATTAAATTATGCTGTTATGAAATTTATTAACACAGAGCAAACTTTAACAATTTGTGAAAAAGATATAGAAATTGCGGATAAAACACTACTGTCAGTTACTCAGTATGAAAAAGGTGAACTCAGTAGAGCTGATTTTTTACTAAACCTTAATGTTGCACTTGTCAGCTTTAACAAACACTCTGAGATGTTTGAAGAACCAATCAGAAAAACAGTATCGTTTATACTAATGACGTTAATTCCACTTGTTATCGTCATATCTTTTTTTAATATTATTTTTATAAGTTACCTTTCTCGTACTATATCCAGCTCTATTCGAAATCTTACCCTGCTCTTATCAAGTAAACCCGAAAGCAATATTAACCTAGATGATGAGCTTGATATAAAAACGTCGGGTGAATTAAAAGCACTCGTTATCGCGGCCAGGCAGCGGATTAAAAATGATCTTTTAAATATTGAAAACAGTATTGAACTCAAAGAGATTATAAATAGCCAAACAGCCTCCCTGCAGCAAGCAAATGACGAACTTGCACAGTTTGCTTATCGAGCTTCTCATGACCTGAAATCACCGTTGTCAGGGGCTAAATCCCTAGCGCATTTTGTTATTGAAGATATAAAAGCAGGAGATACTGAAGAGGCAAGTCGAAATGCATTGGTTATCTATCAACAAATGGAAAAGTTAGAGACACTTGTTGTTGATATTTTACTATTAGCTAAAGCTGAAATTGGTAGTGAAGATAGATATGTAATTGATTTTAATCAGTTGATTATTGATATGAAAGAGCGACTCACTTGGCTTATGAAAGACAACCCTTGTAAGCTCGAGACAACAATTAATCTATCAGTACCTATAAAGTCAGAAAAAGCGCGTTTTGCTCAAATTATTGAAAACTTAATTTCAAACGGGTTGAAGTATTACGACAGAAATAAAGACTCCCCTTATGTCCGCTGTAATATTTTTAATGAACAAGAGACGTTTTTTATTACTGTTACAGATAACGGAATGGGAATACCACAAAAGCATCAAGGTGAAGTGTTTGATATGTTTAAGCGATTTCATGCACAGACGAGTACGGGCTCTGGTTTAGGGATGGCGTTGGTTAAAAAACATATTGAGTACTTAAACGGTGAAATATCACTGCAAAGCTCTGATAAAGGCACAACATTTAAAATAGTAATACCATTGGATAAGCTAATATGACAAAAATTAAACCCCCTATATTAATTGTCGATGACAACGAAGTTGACCGGTATATTCTTAAAAGGCTAATAAAAGAAGCCAAGTTAGACCTTACAATTTTTGAAAAAAAAGATGGTCAAGAAGCATTAGAATTTTTAGAAAATTATGAATCTAATAGAATAAAGTACCCTGATGGATTTCCTCCAATTCTTATATTTTTAGACATTAATATGCCAAAAGTTAATGGCATTCAATTTTTAGAGAAGTTCTCTAAACTCAGAAAAATGATAGAGATAAGCTCGTGTGTAGTTATGATGTTTAGCTCATCTGAAAGAGAAGAAGAAAAAAAGATTATAATGTCACACGACTTTGTAAAAGGTTACCTTGTAAAAGGAAGTTTTCAGGCAGCAGAGTTAAAAGAAAAAGTCATGGCTGTTATTGGTCAGCATTTAGATAAATACAGCTGATGTGCATGTATTTTAAGTTTTAACCTATTAGGCTGTGCCAATTGAAGAGCCTTTAGTTTGAGTATGTGGCTCAAACCAAAGGTTTTTAGCTTAAAGTTATATAGGTGTCTGATTTAAGCTTCAATTTTACAGAGGCTCAAAATAACCTATTTATTTAAGGATGATTTTTTACAATAGTCATCGAGTATCAAGTTAATCTCGTTTGCAGGCATAGGTTTTGAAAATAGAAAACCTTGCAAGTAGTCTATGTTTAGTTTTTTACATAGCTGATGTTGGGCTTTCGTTTCGATTCCTTCAGCTACCACAAAAAAATCTAATTTTTTTAGCATTAAAGATAAACTCTCGATTATTTTTAATCGCTTATTATTTTCTCCATCCAACGACTGCATGCTTTTGTCTAATTTTACTATATCAATAGGGTAAGATATTAGATGAGATATGGATGAGTACCCCATACCAAAATCGTCCAAAGCAATCCTAAATCCCTTGTTAGACAAAGAAGTTAATATCTCAATCACTTCTTTACTATTTTCCATAAAAGCTGTTTCTGTTATTTCAAGAATAATACTGTTGGTTTTTAAGTTGTATGTTTTGACTGTCTCTAATAAATAGCTCTCTAAAATCTCTTTTTGTAGCTGAATAGGTGAAATATTGATAGATAGTGTTAAGGGTATCTAGCGTCAATTAACTTGGCCGGTTCCGCGTCAATTATCTTGGCCGGTTGATACCGAATTTTATTTACTCTTATTGAGCGCTGTTTTGCGTCGGTAGCTGTCACCTTCACAATGAATAATCGTGGCATGATGAACCAAACGATCGATTGCCGCGACTGTCATCGTTGAATCTTCAAATAGTTCATCCCATTGCTCAAATGATTTGTTTGATGTGATGATCATGCTGTGTCGCTCATAGCGATGGGCTATCAATTCAAACAGCACGCTCGTTTCCTGTTCAGTTTTTCGAACGTAACCAACGTCATCAACGATTAATAAGCTGTATTTATCGAGCTTTACAAGTTCGTCTTGCAAGCGTAAATGTCGCTTTGCTTGCTGGAGTTGTTGAACAATCGCTGACGCGGCAACGAACTTAACTTTATGGCCCTGCTCGATAAGGCCATAACCGATGCTACTGGCGATATGCGTTTTACCAAGACCACTGGCGCCAAATAACAATATATTGCCACCGTGCTTCAACCAATCCGGCTGATTTATTAAATCAGCAACAAGGGGCTTACTAACCCCATCAACAAGGGTAAAGTCGAAGCTGCTAAGGTGTTTACCCATTGGCAATTTTGCATCTTTTAAAAGCCGCTGAAGGCGTTTGTCATCGCGTGTCGCAAGTTCAACATGGCACAGCTCAGACAAGTATTGCTGCGGGCTCCATTGTTCTTCCATCGCTTTTTTTCCCAGGGTATTCCACTGTTGAAGCATGGTGCTAAGCTTTAATTGTTTCAGCATTAAAGGTAACGAGGCCGTGAAGTTATCCATGTAGACCTCCCGGTATCATGCTGCTATAAGCGCTCAAGCTGTGTTGCTTTATTTTTATTGTGGGTATGTTTGATGCAATCACTAAAAATTGCGCTTCACATTCTCGGATGGCCGGTAATTGTCGCTGAGTAATTGACACTGCTACAAATCGTCCTAATTGACGTTCACACCCACTTTGTTTTGCTAAATGGAGCAGTTTTACCATGTAATAGCTCGCTTCATCCGCTAAAAGATGAGTATTAACGTATTCCCAAATAGCTTTGTAATTGTCGCTTGGGAGTAAGTCGTCACGTAGTTGTGAGTAGCGAAATGCCAATGGTTTTTTAACCAATGCGTCAATAACATGCAAGTAACTAATATTGCGTGCACGGCACCCTTTAGAAGCATAGACACGCGCTAACGTTTGAACTAAATCGCTGCCATAGCGCAGCTCTAAGCGGTTGTCATATAAACGAACAAGTAATCGGCTACCAATAAGGCGTGACGGGACGCTATAGGTAACACGTTTCAATGAAATAGTACTCGTACGTGACACCGTTAGATAATGCTCGGTGTAATTGACGCTCATCGTCCGTGGTAAAGCGTGTAATTGTCGCTGCTCTACTGCGTACTTATCACTTACACGGCGATTACGGCGAGCAACAATGTCTGCAACAAACGATTCATAGACTTCTCTTGTCTGAAAGTCATAACTACCACGGATTTTTAATGCTTGCTCCAGTTGCGATTTAAGATGCCCATGAGGGCTCTCAATAGCCCCATTTTCATGCGCAATACCGCGGTTATTACGGGTCGCTTTAAAGCCATAATGGATAACTAGCTCATTAAAGCGCTCTGTAAAATCATTATCATTAGTATGATTACGATAGGCGGCACTGAGACTGTCTGTACGCACTTCTTTAGGCACACCGCCGGCTGCTTTAAATGCGTTTTGCACACCATCAGAAAAAGCAGCAAAGCTTTCACCGCNCTGGCGGGCATACGATAATGAAACAACATATGCTTAAGGGGTTCACTAGCAATGGTAACGGGTGACTTCACATGTGTGAAATCACATATACCTAATAGGCCATACTCGTGTGTTTGCAGGAATACGACCTCTTTGCTTGAGCCATACAGTGCCCGCCATTTATGAATTCGACGCTCTAATGTACGCCGTGAGCTCGGGTTAAATTTGTCGGTGTGAAACTCGCAAAGATGATCAAAAATTCCCACTGGAGTTAACGTAGCATCACCTTGAAGTAGAGGGACAACAATACTGTCCCAGATAGATTCAAGTGGATCTATACGTGTTCGCCATTGGCGTTTATTAGACAATGGCTGCTCATCCAGTTTATCAATGCGCCTTGCTGAACGTTCAGAAATACCTGCTTTCGCAGCCGCGATAACTTGGCTATTACGCTTTCTATGTTTCATATAAATAGTGACCTGCTGATCAGTGATTCGTGTTCCCGGCACAGTGAACTCCTCCGTTCTGCTGTACCGAACCTTATCAGATCAACCGGCCAAGATAATTGTCGCTAGACCGGCCACCGTAATTGTCGCTTAATA
>NZ_AUTI01000234.1:0-4200 GCF_000497995.1 Pseudoalteromonas sp. TB25 | reverse complement strand
TGAATCGCCCCGTGTTTGCCAGAGACTCAATAACTTGAGAAACTGGAACTATGAAAAAATCAAATCGCTATACATCAGAATTTCGTGAACGTGCAATTAGGCTTGTTACCACACAACAGCATGAATACCCTTCTCTTTGGGCTGCGCTAGTATCGATTTCAGATAAACTGGGATGTACCCCAGAAACACTTAGAGCATGGGTCAAGAAATCTCAAGCTCAACCGTCTAAACCCTCTTCTAATACGCAATCAACTGAAGAACGCCTTGCCGTCTTAGAGCGCGAGAATAAAGAGCTCAAGCGAACGAATGATATCCTGAGGCAAGCTGCCGCTTTTTTCGCCCAAGCGGAGCTCGACCGCAAACAGAAGTAATAGTGGATTTTATTGATGCTTGCAGAGAGCATTACGGTGTCGAGTCAATTTGCAAGGAATTGCCGATTGCACCATCAACGTATTATTCTCATAAACAGATACAAAGAGAGCCTGAGCGACTGTCTAACCGCAAAAAGCGTGATGCTGAGCTGATAATACTCATTCGCGAAGTGTGGGAGGATAATATGTCAGTTTATGGTGCAAGAAAAATATGGAAGCAGCTACAGCTTGACGACCATCAAGTCGCCCGCTGTACAGTCGAACGATTGATGCGAGTTATGGGAATTCAAGGTGTTCGTCGGGGTAAAGCACATAAGACAACGATACCTGACGAGCAACAAGATAAGCCACTTGATTTAGTTAATCGTCAATTTACTGCTGAGCAGCCAAATCAACTTTGGGTAGCTGACATCACCTATGTTGCCACATGGAGTGGGTTTGTTTATGTCGCTTTCGTGATAGATGTTTTTTCACGATACATTGTAGGTTGGCGTGTATCAACGACAATGCACACAGAGCTTATTCTTGATGCGTTAGAGCAAGCTATTTGGCATCGTGGCAACCCCGAAGGGTTAATTCACCACAGCGACAGAGGCAGCCAATATTTGTCTATACGATACACTGAGCGACTTGCTGAAGCTGGAATTCAAGCGTCTGTAGGCAGTGTGGGTGACTCTTATGACAATGCATTGGCTGAAACAATAAATGGATTATTTAAAACAGAGATTATTCGCAGAAATGGCCCGTGGAAGAATGTTGATGCTGTTGAATACGCAACGTTAGAGTGGGTCAATTGGTTTAATAATCAACGCTTATTATCTTCAATTGGGTATATTTCACCAGCTCAATATGAAACAGACTACTATGATAATTTAAACGAGTCAGGTAAAGTGGCCTGACTTAAACAAACTGGTCTCCGATGAACTCGGGGCGATTCAGTTATTCATATTTGAGAAAAATTATAAAAGCTAGAAACATAAGTGCTCACCCAAAACCTGTTGAATTGGGTTCATTTGAAATTTGCATGTACAAAAATACCGATGGTTTTGATTCTTTTTTGCTGCCAAAAGAAGTGTTTACTAAAGGGCTGTTGCAATCCGATATTTTTACGGCTCAAGAATTAAAAAACTGCTTATTAAATATTCTTTTATTACAAAACACCCTCAAATATATAGTCAGAAAAGATCCCCTAGAAAACAGAGAACTCTTACTAGAGATTAGCTAAGATACATCAATGTAATATCTGTTAAAGCTACTTATATTTAGTAGCTTTGACAGACATTACGCTTTTGGTATCTAGGTTTGTACTTCATCTAAAAGGCAGCTATAAAAGAAGCTGTCTTTCATATTTTTTACGAGCTTAATTTTGCTTCCATAGTCAGTAAGAACGGGCGATAATACTGAAGAAAACATACGACTAACTCGCTATAAACATGTTCTGTAAATCAATTAAGCTAGGTGTTATCTAGCGTCAATTAACTTGGCCGGTTCCGCGTCAATTATCTTGGCCGGTTGATACCGAATTTTATTTACTCTTATTGAGCGCTGTTTTGCGTCGGTAGCTGTCACCTTCACAATGAATAATCGTGGCATGATGAACCAAACGATCGATTGCCGCGACTGTCATCGTTGAATCTTCAAATAGTTCATCCCATTGCTCAAATGATTTGTTTGATGTGATGATCATGCTGTGTCGCTCATAGCGATGGGCTATCAATTCAAACAGCACGCTCGTTTCCTGTTCAGTTTTTCGAACGTAACCAACGTCATCAACGATTAATAAGCTGTATTTATCGAGCTTTACAAGTTCGTCTTGCAAGCGTAAATGTCGCTTTGCTTGCTGGAGTTGTTGAACAATCGCTGACGCGGCAACGAACTTAACTTTATGGCCCTGCTCGATAAGGCCATAACCGATGCTACTGGCGATATGCGTTTTACCAAGACCACTGGCGCCAAATAACAATATATTGCCACCGTGCTTCAACCAATCCGGCTGATTTATTAAATCAGCAACAAGGGGCTTACTAACCCCATCAACAAGGGTAAAGTCGAAGCTGCTAAGGTGTTTACCCATTGGCAATTTTGCATCTTTTAAAAGCCGCTGAAGGCGTTTGTCATCGCGTGTCGCAAGTTCAACATGGCACAGCTCAGACAAGTATTGCTGCGGGCTCCATTGTTCTTCCATCGCTTTTTTTCCCAGGGTATTCCACTGTTGAAGCATGGTGCTAAGCTTTAATTGTTTCAGCATTAAAGGTAACGAGGCCGTGAAGTTATCCATGTAGACCTCCCGGTATCATGCTGCTATAAGCGCTCAAGCTGTGTTGCTTTATTTTTATTGTGGGTATGTTTGATGCAATCACTAAAAATTGCGCTTCACATTCTCGGATGGCCGGTAATTGTCGCTGAGTAATTGACACTGCTACAAATCGTCCTAATTGACGTTCACACCCACTTTGTTTTGCTAAATGGAGCAGTTTTACCATGTAATAGCTCGCTTCATCCGCTAAAAGATGAGTATTAACGTATTCCCAAATAGCTTTGTAATTGTCGCTTGGGAGTAAGTCGTCACGTAGTTGTGAGTAGCGAAATGCCAATGGTTTTTTAACCAATGCGTCAATAACATGCAAGTAACTAATATTGCGTGCACGGCACCCTTTAGAAGCATAGACACGCGCTAACGTTTGAACTAAATCGCTGCCATAGCGCAGCTCTAAGCGGTTGTCATATAAACGAACAAGTAATCGGCTACCAATAAGGCGTGACGGGACGCTATAGGTAACACGTTTCAATGAAATAGTACTCGTACGTGACACCGTTAGATAATGCTCGGTGTAATTGACGCTCATCGTCCGTGGTAAAGCGTGTAATTGTCGCTGCTCTACTGCGTACTTATCACTTACACGGCGATTACGGCGAGCAACAATGTCTGCAACAAACGATTCATAGACTTCTCTTGTCTGAAAGTCATAACTACCACGGATTTTTAATGCTTGCTCCAGTTGCGATTTAAGATGCCCATGAGGGCTCTCAATAGCCCCATTTTCATGCGCAATACCGCGGTTATTACGGGTCGCTTTAAAGCCATAATGGATAACTAGCTCATTAAAGCGCTCTGTAAAATCATTATCATTAGTATGATTACGATAGGCGGCACTGAGACTGTCTGTACGCACTTCTTTAGGCACACCGCCGGCTGCTTTAAATGCGTTTTGCACACCATCAGAAAAAGCAGCAAAGCTTTCACCGCNCTGGCGGGCATACGATAATGAAACAACATATGCTTAAGGGGTTCACTAGCAATGGTAACGGGTGACTTCACATGTGTGAAATCACATATACCTAATAGGCCATACTCGTGTGTTTGCAGGAATACGACCTCTTTGCTTGAGCCATACAGTGCCCGCCATTTATGAATTCGACGCTCTAATGTACGCCGTGAGCTCGGGTTAAATTTGTCGGTGTGAAACTCGCAAAGATGATCAAAAATTCCCACTGGAGTTAACGTAGCATCACCTTGAAGTAGAGGGACAACAATACTGTCCCAGATAGATTCAAGTGGATCTATACGTGTTCGCCATTGGCGTTTATTAGACAATGGCTGCTCATCCAGT
Source organism: Pseudoalteromonas sp. TB25 (assembly GCF_000497995.1). Taxonomy (NCBI): domain Bacteria; kingdom Pseudomonadati; phylum Pseudomonadota; class Gammaproteobacteria; order Alteromonadales; family Pseudoalteromonadaceae; genus Pseudoalteromonas; species Pseudoalteromonas sp. TB25. The sequence continues at coordinate 218 of NZ_AUTI01000234.1, read as the reverse complement.
TTATCAATGCGCCTTGCTGAACGTTCAGAAATACCTGCTTTCGCAGCCGCGATAACTTGGCTATTACGCTTTCTATGTTTCATATAAATAGTGACCTGCTGATCAGTGATTCGTGTTCCCGGCACAGTGAACTCCTCCGTTCTGCTGTACCGAACCTTATCAGATCAACCGGCCAAGATAATTGTCGCTAGACCGGCCACCGTAATTGTCGCTTAATA
>NZ_AUTI01000233.1:0-4638 GCF_000497995.1 Pseudoalteromonas sp. TB25 | reverse complement strand
TGCTGCGAGTACTGATTTACAGCGTGGTGGTGTGATACTTTATCCCCCAAATAAACCAAAATAATTAATGAAGGTAATGAATGTTTTTAACTGAGTTTTTTGGTTTCTTTTCGCTATCAGCTTTTGCCTCGTGGGGTTTTTTGATGGCATTTTTTTTTAATATTTTTGTTTTTTCATTAGATATAAAAAGAAATACAACCTTATTGCTCAGTTCTTTCATTATGATGTTTTCTTATTCTACATCAGACTATTTTTTCTCATGGTTATCAGTTGAAAGCTCACTTTATCTTGATTGGGCACTTTATGATTATGCTACTGTGGGTGCCTTATTATCAGTTTATTTACTATTAAAAAAAACAACTCCCTCATTTATGTATTTATTAATAGGCCTTATAGTTAATTCATTATTGAGTTTGTGTATGTACTTAGATATGTATGTTTACAATAACAGGGAACCTTGGTTCTTGTGGGATTTGTATACATTTTCAGTCAATATAATCGATCTTATAATGATTGTTATTTTGATTGTAGATAGAGACTTACTTGGTTTTCATAAATTAAAAAGCAAACTCCTTAATTACTTCAAGTCAAACGATACCCACAAAGTAACTTAGCTTAAATGTACGTTACTGAACCCCTAATGGTTTATGTACAAGCCTTCACTCAGTGGGGCTTTTTAATGGCCTTTCTGTATTGTTTGACCTCTACGATAAATAAAGAAAATAAGTCTCCTGTTTATTTATCTGCGCTTATGCTCTGCTCATATGTTTTTAGTGGTTATATAGACTTATTAGAAGGTTTATATTTAAACTCGATGCTCTACGATTTTGTTACAATTTTAGCTTTGTTAATTTTAGAGTACTTTAAAGTACTTCACCGCTCTATAGCTTTTCACTTCATCATCTTTGCGTTAATAATAAATGCTGTGCTTACCTTAATATTACATTACGATCTAAACATCTTGTATAACTATGAGCCTTGGTGGTATTGGAGTGTTTATTCTGTTGGTGTAAATATGTTCGATGTTTTAATGATTCTGTCACTAGTATTCAACAAAAATCTCAAAAATAATGGATAATATTCTAGTTAATCCAGCAATTTCTTTTTACATAGGTGCATTTGTACAGTGGGGCTTTTTAATGGCTTTTTTGTACTCATTAGTTATAAGTATTAACAAACCTAGAAAAGAAGCTGTATGGTTATCATTTGTTATGTCAATTTCTTACTCCTCAAGCTTGTTTATAGATATACAACACATATCGTATTTTCAGCTCTTTTTGTTTGATATAACAACTATTTTCGCCATTATTATTTTAAGGTTGTTCATTATTGAAAATCTTATATCGATCTACTTGTTGTTAGGGTTGATTATAAACTCATCATTATTTCTTGGTATGTATATAGATGTGTCAGTTTTTAATAATTACGAACCTTGGTGGTTTTGGTTTTTTTATTCAATTGTTATTAATTTAGCCGACTTTATGATGCTAGCTATATTTTTTATAAACAAAGATTTTTTAGCTTTAGCTGCAATTAAAATATGGTTCCACAATAGTATTATGAAAAGGAATAATAGTAGTGGCTGACATACTTTGGGCTCTGGTAGATTTAGGATATAACGTAGCAATACTATTTACATGGTTCTTCCTAATCGCATTTTTATATAACCTATCAGCGAGTATTAATAAAAATGATAAAAGTAGAACGCATCTTTCATTTATAATGATGGCCTCATATATATCTAGTCTTTTTATGGATCCACTTATTGAAAATCCTCACCTAAATTACTTCTATTATGATCTTGCTACTATTAGCGCCCTGATACTTTGGCGATTTATATATAAAAAATTAGTACCAATTGTTTTCTCCTATTTAATTGTAGGCCTTTTTATTAATGCATGTTTATTTTTAGGTATGCACTACGATATTGAAATTGCAGGTACTCTTTACTATTGGTGGTTTTGGACTGTTTATATTTTTGGAATGTATTTTGTCGACTTTACAATGGCATTGGTATTAATCATCAATAAGGATGTTTTAGGCTTAAACAAGCTTTTAAGGTGTGTTAGAAAGTTAAGTTTGGATCGCTGAGGCAGTATAGCTCAACTTAAAAGAAGAGTGATTTTGTGCCTTTTCTGATGTTGCCGTAATATGTAAAGCGGTATAATAATTTTTTATCTAGTGTTGGAGTAAGATGATTGAGCTACTTTTAAATACAAACATCTCTTTTTATATAGGTGCTTTTGTACAGTGGGGCTTTTTGATGGCTTTTATCTAGCGTCAATTAACTTGGCCGGTTCCGCGTCAATTATCTTGGCCGGTTGATACCGAATTTTATTTACTCTTATTGAGCGCTGTTTTGCGTCGGTAGCTGTCACCTTCACAATGAATAATCGTGGCATGATGAACCAAACGATCGATTGCCGCGACTGTCATCGTTGAATCTTCAAATAGTTCATCCCATTGCTCAAATGATTTGTTTGATGTGATGATCATGCTGTGTCGCTCATAGCGATGGGCTATCAATTCAAACAGCACGCTCGTTTCCTGTTCAGTTTTTCGAACGTAACCAACGTCATCAACGATTAATAAGCTGTATTTATCGAGCTTTACAAGTTCGTCTTGCAAGCGTAAATGTCGCTTTGCTTGCTGGAGTTGTTGAACAATCGCTGACGCGGCAACGAACTTAACTTTATGGCCCTGCTCGATAAGGCCATAACCGATGCTACTGGCGATATGCGTTTTACCAAGACCACTGGCGCCAAATAACAATATATTGCCACCGTGCTTCAACCAATCCGGCTGATTTATTAAATCAGCAACAAGGGGCTTACTAACCCCATCAACAAGGGTAAAGTCGAAGCTGCTAAGGTGTTTACCCATTGGCAATTTTGCATCTTTTAAAAGCCGCTGAAGGCGTTTGTCATCGCGTGTCGCAAGTTCAACATGGCACAGCTCAGACAAGTATTGCTGCGGGCTCCATTGTTCTTCCATCGCTTTTTTTCCCAGGGTATTCCACTGTTGAAGCATGGTGCTAAGCTTTAATTGTTTCAGCATTAAAGGTAACGAGGCCGTGAAGTTATCCATGTAGACCTCCCGGTATCATGCTGCTATAAGCGCTCAAGCTGTGTTGCTTTATTTTTATTGTGGGTATGTTTGATGCAATCACTAAAAATTGCGCTTCACATTCTCGGATGGCCGGTAATTGTCGCTGAGTAATTGACACTGCTACAAATCGTCCTAATTGACGTTCACACCCACTTTGTTTTGCTAAATGGAGCAGTTTTACCATGTAATAGCTCGCTTCATCCGCTAAAAGATGAGTATTAACGTATTCCCAAATAGCTTTGTAATTGTCGCTTGGGAGTAAGTCGTCACGTAGTTGTGAGTAGCGAAATGCCAATGGTTTTTTAACCAATGCGTCAATAACATGCAAGTAACTAATATTGCGTGCACGGCACCCTTTAGAAGCATAGACACGCGCTAACGTTTGAACTAAATCGCTGCCATAGCGCAGCTCTAAGCGGTTGTCATATAAACGAACAAGTAATCGGCTACCAATAAGGCGTGACGGGACGCTATAGGTAACACGTTTCAATGAAATAGTACTCGTACGTGACACCGTTAGATAATGCTCGGTGTAATTGACGCTCATCGTCCGTGGTAAAGCGTGTAATTGTCGCTGCTCTACTGCGTACTTATCACTTACACGGCGATTACGGCGAGCAACAATGTCTGCAACAAACGATTCATAGACTTCTCTTGTCTGAAAGTCATAACTACCACGGATTTTTAATGCTTGCTCCAGTTGCGATTTAAGATGCCCATGAGGGCTCTCAATAGCCCCATTTTCATGCGCAATACCGCGGTTATTACGGGTCGCTTTAAAGCCATAATGGATAACTAGCTCATTAAAGCGCTCTGTAAAATCATTATCATTAGTATGATTACGATAGGCGGCACTGAGACTGTCTGTACGCACTTCTTTAGGCACACCGCCGGCTGCTTTAAATGCGTTTTGCACACCATCAGAAAAAGCAGCAAAGCTTTCACCGCNCTGGCGGGCATACGATAATGAAACAACATATGCTTAAGGGGTTCACTAGCAATGGTAACGGGTGACTTCACATGTGTGAAATCACATATACCTAATAGGCCATACTCGTGTGTTTGCAGGAATACGACCTCTTTGCTTGAGCCATACAGTGCCCGCCATTTATGAATTCGACGCTCTAATGTACGCCGTGAGCTCGGGTTAAATTTGTCGGTGTGAAACTCGCAAAGATGATCAAAAATTCCCACTGGAGTTAACGTAGCATCACCTTGAAGTAGAGGGACAACAATACTGTCCCAGATAGATTCAAGTGGATCTATACGTGTTCGCCATTGGCGTTTATTAGACAATGGCTGCTCATCCAGTTTATCAATGCGCCTTGCTGAACGTTCAGAAATACCTGCTTTCGCAGCCGCGATAACTTGGCTATTACGCTTTCTATGTTTCATATAAATAGTGACCTGCTGATCAGTGATTCGTGTTCCCGGCACAGTGAACTCCTCCGTTCTGCTGTACCGAACCTTATCAGATCAACCGGCCAAGATAATTGTCGCTAGACCGGCCACCGTAATTGTCGCTTAATA
>NZ_AUTI01000232.1:0-42859 GCF_000497995.1 Pseudoalteromonas sp. TB25 | reverse complement strand
CCGCCCATTGGGTATTCGTAAATGTAATCTCCCAAATGCAGTACCACATCTAAATCTTTTTGTTTAGCGGCATCGGTGTAGGCATTAAAGTACCCAGCAGGATAGTTTGAGCACGACACAACAGCCATTTTTACTTGTTCAATGTTATTTATTGGTAGTGTTTTAGCACGGCCAATTGGGCTTTGTGTATTTAAACCCATAAACCGATAAAAGTACTCTGTGTTTGGAGCAAGTTCTTGCACATCTATTTTTATTGTAAAGTCTCTGCTTTTATCTGTTTGTTCGCGCCCGCTGCGGATGATGTTTTTAAATTGAGAGTCACTTGCCAATTCCCAAGCAGCAGTAACTTCAAAATTTGATTGAGAAGTAGTTGCACGTGTCCAAATTATTAAAGCATTACTGAGCGGATCGCCACTGGCTACACCGTGTTTAAATNTAGCCGATAGTGGTTTGTTTGTTAATGTTTGAGCACAACCTGTAATGGCACTCGATACTGCGACGGTAAATATGCTTGCTGCTGAGGTTTTTAAGAAATTTCGACGTGATGAAAGGGTCATACTGCACTTTTTGAATTATTTATAGTGGTGTGCACTTTAGCGGGTAGATATTACGTTTTTATAAACGCTAAATGTATTTAGTGTGACGGTATTAATACATTTAAACCCTTTTATTTATTAACTAAAAAGTAGTCAAAAAATTAAATTAAATGGTTAAATTAACAAGGTATGAATTTTTTAAATTAAAGCGATGTATATAAAATTGTTTAATTACAGTTACTTACGATTTGTTTTTATGTTGGCACAACCCTTGAGTATGTAACTACGTCTAAACAATACACAAACAAGGAATACCATTATGAAACATTCAATTAAAATCGCTATGGCAAGTTTATTAGTATTAGGTTCTGCGCAAGTACATGCAACAGAAGTGGACCTAGATGTAACTGATATATTAACTCAAAGTGTAGCAAGCTACGTAAAGCAAACCACAATCGAGCTTGAAAAATCACTAAAGGAAACGCTTTATTTTGATGCTAAAACTGTTTTAGAGGGTTTATTAGATGAGCCCGTTTTAACACATAGCACAACGCTTAAAAATACTGACACTAGTATAAAAAACGTAAAATAAATTATTTAAAGGATTAAAACGATGAGCAGTGAACTTGGATTATTTGCATTAATGTTAGCACCCGTAGTCAGTATGATTAGCGCTTATTACTCGGTTCAAGTGTTTAAAGCTATGGGAGGTTGGTTTAATCTTTAGCCAATTATATAGCTGGTAATTAATTCGATTCATACAAAGCTGATCGACTTAGCAAAAGCGCACGTAAATAAAGGCAGAGTGTTTGAAAGAAGTAGACTTTATGAAACGTGCGATTTTTCCATTACCCATTTTTATGTTACCTGAAGGCTATACGCGATTACGCATATTTGAGCCTCGCTATTTAAATATGGTTAAAACCGCATTAAAAAACAATACAGGGTTTGTGCTTTGTACATTTGAGCACGACACGCCATTTAATATAAGCGCGCAAGGTTGCCTTGTTGATATTATTGATTTTGACCAAGACGACAACGATGTATTATTAATCGATGTGTTTGCTTCTCAAAGCGTTCAAATAAATGACGTTTATCAAGACGAGGACGAACTGCGACATGGTTTGGTGTCTTCTTGTAATACGCCATATTGGTATAAGGATTCTAACAACTCAGTTGGCGAACATGACTTATTGCATGATGCGCTTTTAAACGTGTTTAAAAGTAATCCGGAACTTAATTTACTGTACAAAAAAACTCACTTTGACAAACTGCCTTGGATTGCAGCCCGTTGGCTTGAGCTCCTACCTATTTCTATTGAGAAAAAACAGCAACTTGCGTTTGAAACGAACTTTGATAACTTACTGAATTTCCTCCATACTGTGATTAATAACGAATTTGCCTAAATTTTATGATCCTAAATTAATTATTGCCCGTATTACTTAATACAAAAGCAATAACGGGATAAATTATTATGGTAAGTCAACAACAATCACCACGTTGTGAACCTAATACAGGTAAGTACACTGCCATGCCAGAAACGCCGAGTAAAGAACTCATGCAAGCGCTTATAGATGTTGCACAGTCACGCGATAAAAAAGCATTTTCCTATTTATTTGAATACTTTGCGCCAAAAATTAAACGCTTTGGAATTAAGCAATTTGGTGTTGAAGCTCAAGCAATGGAGCTTGTGCAAGAGACGTTAACATCTGTTTGGCGTAAAGCACATTTGTATCACAGTGATAAAGGTGCGGCTACTACTTGGGTTTATACCGTTATGCGTAACGCTTCATTCGATATGCTTCGTAAAATGAAAAGTAATAAAGAAGAAAACATAAGTGAAGATATTTGGCCGTTATTAAACGAATCACAAGATACACATCACGAATACAGTGATCATTTAGAAGATAAACAAATTAAACGTTATTTAGACAAATTACCTATTGCTCAACGCGAAGTGGTAAGAGGCGTTTATTTTCAAGACATGTCGCAAGAGCAACTTGCACATCAACTTAATATTCCAGTAGGCACGGTAAAATCACGATTACGTTTGGCCTTGCAAAAATTACGTAATGAAATGGGAGATCAGCATGATTAAACATCACCCGAGTGAAACTTTACTGACACAGTATTGCGATGCATCACTTGCTACATCATTGAGTTTAGCCGTTTCTATACATGTAGATATGTGCCCTGTGTGCCAAGCTAAAGTAGCTAAAATTGAGGCAAGCAATGCAAACGCATTATTTAGCGAAGAGCCAGTGCAATATGAGAAACCTCAAGCTGAGCAACCTGAGTTACTTGAAGAATTTGAATTGAATGTGCTTGATATGATCACATCTGATGATTCTATCGACGAAGTTTATGAAGTAGAGCCTGTTTCTATTAAAGTTAATGAGCATAACTATCAGCTTCCACGTGCGCTAACGCGTATTTCTCACAGTAAATTTACCCAAGTGGGTAAGCTTGCGAGATCTCGTATTGCACTTGATGATGGCCCATTACGTTCTAGCTTGTTACATATTGATGCTGGTGGTGAAATACCAGAACACACGCACACTGGCTTTGAAGTTACTTTACTCCTAGATGGCGAGTTTAGTGATGAAGAAGGAAAATATGTCCCAGGTGACTTTATATGGCAAGATGGTAGTCACCAACATACTCCTTTAACAAAAGATGGTTGTTTGTGCTTTACAGTTGTCAGTAGTGCGCTACATTTTAATAAGGGCTTCAGCAAGTTACTAAATCCAATAGGTAATTTGATTTACTAAGAGAATTTATGCACACAGATATAATAAAAATAGGTATAAGCGCCTGCTTAGCAGGCGAAAAAGTTAGATTTGACACAGGTCATAAAAAGTCAAATTTCTGTATGGATGAGTTAGGTAAACACGTTGAATATACACGGTTTTGTCCGGAGGTAGCGGTAGGTTTACCAATACCTCGACCAACTATTCGCCAAGTTAAAGTGGGAGATACTATTAAAGTATGTCGCCCAGATGGCACTGGAGATGTAGGTCAACAACTTACCGAGTATGGTAAAAAAGTTGCAACAGAACAAGCTAAAGAGTTGAGCGGGTTTGTATTTTGCGCTAAAAGTCCAAGCTGCGGCATGGAGCGCATTAAAATATACAACGAAGCAGGCACGGGTAATACCTCTGAAGGCATTGGTTTTTTTGCTGAGCAAATAATGAAGCACAACCCATTATTGCCATGTGAAGAAAACGGTCGCTTAAATGACATGCATTTACGTGAAAACTTTGTAATGAGAATTTACGTATTTAAAAATTGGCAAAAGTTAGTACAAGAACCACTAACGGTTCACAAGCTTACTCAATTTCATTCTCAGTATAAGTATTTGTTGATGGCTCATAATTACCAAGCTTATCGAGATTTGGGTAATCTTCTTGGAACGTTCGTAGGTGATGATATAAATGCAGTTGCTGATGAATATATTTTAGGTTTGATGACGGGTCTGAAAAAGCCAGCTTCTCGCAGAAATAATTGCAACACCCTAATGCATTTACAAGGCTACTTTAAAAATGATTTATCAAAGGTTGAAAAACAAGAACTTCGTGATGCCATAGACGAATACCGCGAAGGATTGGTGCCATTGTATGTACCACTTACCTTGTTAAAACATCATTTGAAAGTTCATCCGAATAAGTACCTTGAAAAACAGGTGTTTTTTAACCCATACCCTCACGATTTAAAATTACGATTTGGTATTTAATGGATACATTATTTTGGTTTAGGCGCGATTTGCGCCTTTTTTCTAATGAAGCGTTAATCCAAGCGCTAAATAATGGCGCTAAACACGCCATTTTTTTTGTGTCTGAAAAGCAGTGGCAACAACACCAAGCTGCGTCTATTCAGATTGACTTACTCAAGCGCCGAGTTACTTATCTTCAATCACAACTTGCTGATTACGGTATTACTTTACATATTATTGAAGCGCCTAGCTTTTGTGATTGTACGCGCGAGCTTATTAACTTTTGTAAAGCAAACGATGTAAAACACGTAATTGCTAATACAGAATATGAGCTTAATGAAGTAAACCGCGATAAAGCAATTTTGCACGAATGCGATGAGCTTTCTATTACTTTTACTTTGTACGAAGGTGATTTAATTGCACCTGTTGGAACGGTCAAAAATCAAAGTAATGAAATGTATAAAGTGTTTACTCCATTTAAACGTGCATGGTTAAAGCAGTATCAAGATACACACTTTAGTTTGCCACAATGGCCTTTAACTTCTGACCCTATTGAGTTTGACGAGAGTGATTTACTAAAAAGTGATGGGTGCTCAGATAAGTGGCCGGTTGACGACGAAACACTCTCTACGGTAGTTGATAATTTTATATGCGACAAACTTACAAGTTACGACGACCAGCGTGATATTCCCAGTGTAAAAGGCACATCGGGTTTAAGCCCGTATTTAGCACTAGGTATTGTAAGCACAAAGCAACTGCTTATTAATATTCAGCAGCGTTATCCTGATATTTTAACTACATCAAAAAGTAAAACGTTTACGTGGATTAACGAGCTTGTTTGGCGCGAATTTTACAGGCATTTAATTGCTGAATTTCCGAAGCTTTCGCGCGGCGATAACTTTAACGAAAAGTATAATGCTGTAGTGTGGCGTAAAAGCGAAAGCGATTTTAAAGCATGGTGCGAAGGGCGTACAGGTTACCCATTAGTGGATGCAGCAATGCTACAATTTAAGCAAACCGGTTGGATGCATAATCGTTTACGAATGGTTGTTGCAAGCTTTTTAACTAAACATTTATTAATAGACTGGCGTAAAGGTGAACGCTTTTTCATGCAGCACTTAATTGATGGCGATTTAGCCTCAAATAATGGTGGTTGGCAGTGGGCTGCAAGTACGGGCTGTGATGCTCAGCCTTATTTTAGAGTTTTTAATCCTATCAGACAAAGCGAGCGCTTTGATCCAACGGGCAAGTTTATCCGTAAGTATTTGCCAGAGCTTGAAAACGTGCCAGATAAACACATTCATTTTCCACACACTTATTTAGCCGCAACAGGCAAAGATAAGGAATGTTACTGGCCAGCAATAGTTGATCATAAAGCGGCACGAGAACGTGCACTTGCTGCATTTAAGGTGTGATATGGATAACCAGTTACCAGTAGATAAATTTGTTGAAATATACCAACAGCTTGATAGCACTAATCTTGATTTATTGAGTGATATTTACTGTGACAACATACAGTTTATAGACCCGATGCATGAAATTAACGGCATTGTAGAATTGCGCAGTTACTTTGCTAACTTATACAGCAATGTTAAGCATTGCCAGTTTGATATTAGTGATTCGTTTAATAGCGGTAACAATGCTTTTATTTATTGGACTATGCATTATGCACATCCAAAGCTTTCATCAGGTAAAACTATCTCGGTAGCCGGTCATAGTAAGCTTATTTTTAAAGATGGCAAAATTATTAAGCACAGAGACTACTTTAATGTGGGCGAGTTGTTATACAAACACATTCCTTTACTTGGTAGCGTTATAAAGCTAATTGATAAAAGGGCAGGTTAATTATGATCACACTTATAACGGGTGCTACATCAGGTATTGGCGAGCAGCTAGCAATTAAGTATGCACAGCTAGGAGACACTGTTATAGCTTGCGGCCGTAATAGTGATAAGCTCGCCGAGCTTGCTAAATACGACAATATCCAAGCATGTAAATTTGATGCAACTAACCTGCAAGATATAAAAGAGTCGACAGTTGGCTTTCCTCATTTTGACCGTGTTATTTTAAACGCTGGTAATTGTGAATATATAGATGATGCGCGCAACTTTGATAGCGCGTTGTTTGAGCGTGTAATAAACGTTAACTTACTTTCTATGGGGTATTGCCTTGAGGCGTTACTTCCTAAAATAAATCCAGGCGGCCAACTTGTTTTGGTCAGCTCAAGTGTTACTTACCTTGCGCTACCTCGTTCAGAAGCTTATGGCGCATCAAAAGCGGGTGTAAGTTACTTAGCAAAAAGCTTAGCGGTTGATTTAAATGATGTTGATGTGACTTTAGTTCATCCTGGGTTTGTAAAAACGCCACTTACTAATAAAAATGATTTCCCGATGCCTATGGCCGTTACTGCTGAAAAAGCAGCTGACTACATGATTAAGGGTATTCAAAAACGCCGCAAAGACGTTCATTTCCCTTATCGTTTTACACTTATATTAAAAGCTTTACGCATTTTACCACTGCCGATTTGGCTTAAAATCGCAAAAGGATTAGCCCGTTGAAAAAAATAGCAATAATAGGAACTGGTGTATCTGGTTTAACATGTGGGCATTTGCTTCACAAACATTACGATGTAACCGTATTTGAAAAAAATGATTACATAGGTGGCCACACAGCAACGGTTGATGTTGATGTGTGTGGCATCAAATACGCAATAGATACAGGCTTTATTGTATTTAATGACCGAACTTACCCATATTTTGAAAAGCTACTTTCGCGCATTGGTATTGATAAACAAACAACCCAGATGAGCTTTAGTGTGCATAACGAAGCCACTGGTTTTGAATACAATGGACATACGTTTACAAGCTTATTTGCACAGCGTCGTAATATTTTTAGACCTAAGTTTTGGCGATTATTGTACGACATTGTTAGGTTTAACAAACTGTGCAAAGCAATGCATGAAAAAGGTGATTACCAGTCTGATCAGTTATTAGGGCAATTGCTTAACGATAACCAGTTTAATGACTTTTTTAAATACCATTATATTCTTCCTATGGGCGCGGCTATTTGGTCTACCAGTATTAAAGAAATGGAAAACGTAGGCGTTGAGTTTTTTGTTAAGTTTTTCTTTAATCACGGGCTTTTAGATGTAACCAATAGACCACAGTGGTATGTAGTACCAGGAGGCTCTCGTCAGTACATTAAGCCGCTGATCAGAGGTTTTGCCGACAAAATTAACCTCAATACAAATATTAAATCAGTTACGCGTCAAAATGATGAAGTAACAATAGAGTTTGCCAATGGTGAGCAAAGTAAATTTGATAAAGTAATATTTGCTTGTCATTCAGATCAGGCGCTTGCACTACTGGGTGATGCTACTGAGCAAGAAAAGTCAGTATTGGGTGCAATAGCTTACACTGAGAACTCAGTGGTGCTGCACACCGATACAAACCTTTTACCAGATAGAAAAGCGGCATGGGCAAGCTGGAACTACCTACTTAACAACAACACTGATAAAGCCGCTGTTGTTACTTACCAAATGAATATTTTGCAAGGTATACAATCAGATACACAGTTTTGTGTAACGCTTAACCATCTTGAAGGAATAAGCCAAAGTAAAATTTTGCGCGAGTTTACTTATCACCACCCTGTATTTAACCAAGAGTCTATTGCAGCTCAAAAACTTAAACACAGTATTGACGGACACAACAATAGTTATTTTTGTGGCGCTTATTGGTACAATGGTTTTCATGAAGATGGCGTACACAGTGGTGTAGATGTAGCCAAGCAACTTGGGGTCGAATTTGACTAGTGCAGTGTATTTAGGCGATGTTAAACATCGCCGTTTTGCTGTTAAAGAACATCGCTTTAGTTACCCTTTATATATGATGTGGGTAGATTTAAATAATCCTCAACAACTAAATGGTGTGCATAAACACATAGGTACGTCAGGCTTAAAGGCGTTAAAGTTTAATGAAGCTGATTATCTTAAAGGCACCTCACAGCTTGCTAAACGTCCTCTTATTGAGCGTGCACACGAACAACTTGCCAATTTAGGTATTACTGAAACCTTTACTCATATTTACATGCTTGGGCAACTTCGTTGTTTTGGTGTATATTTTAGTCCTGTTAATTTTTACTTTTTTGGTCATAATGACATCCGTTTTAAATACATGATTGCTGAAGTAAGTAATACACCATGGAACGAACGTCATTATTATTTAGTACCTTTAGAAAAAAAAGTGAACTTTAAAAAGGTTTTTTCCGTATCACCTTTTATGAATCTAGATATGAACTATCATTGGCATGTTAAGCAATCGCCTGATAAAACATTGATACACATTGAAAATAAGCGAAATGAAGAGCTATTATTTGATGCTACACTTCGCTTAAAGCGTAAAGAACTTACTAAAGAAGAAGTTAATAAGTTATTTAAACGTTTTCCGGCCATGACATGGTCTATTTTCAAAGGTATTTATTATCAAGCGTTAAAGTTGTTTATAAAACGAGTTCCTTTTTTAGGTCACTCAGGCAAGCCATAAAGCACGTAGATAGTCAGGACAATTAATAGGTATTTCAATGGATAAAGTGTCGAGCTTAAATTGCGAACAAAGCACAAACTGGTTAACTAACATATATAAAAAATTAGTGACTAAAGCCTTTTCGTCAATTGAAACAGGCCAAGTTATTTTAGTAGATGCAAACGAGCGTACAGTTTTTGGTGACCCATCTTCAGCGCTAAAAGCAACGATTATAGTAAACGATAAAGCTATGTATAAGGCATTTGCATTATCTGGGAGCGTTGGCGCTGGTGAAGCGTATATTTTGGGGCATTGGTCTTGTGACAACTTAACCTCTTTCATTGAGATATTTGCTATAAATGAGAAGCAACTTGATGAGTTTGAGAAGAAATTCGCATTTTTTAGTAATATTGCACACCGGTTTAATCACATAAAAAATAAAAATTCTGAATCGGGCTCTAAGAAAAACATCGTTGCTCATTACGACTTAGGTAATGATTTGTACGAATCATTTTTGAGTAAAGAAATGCTTTATTCAAGTGCTGTATATCCTACAAAAGAAGCGACACTTGAAGAGGCTCAACAATACAAGCTTAAACGCATTTGTGAGCAAGTTGAGCTTCAAAAAAATGATTCAGTAATTGAAATTGGTACAGGGTGGGGGGCTTTTGCTATATATGCAGCCACACATTACGATTGCCATGTAACAACAACAACCATATCTGATGAGCAACATGATTATGTCGCTAATAAAATTTCAGAGCTTGGTCTTGAAAGTAAAATTACATTACTTAAGCTTGATTACAGGCAATTGAAAGGAAAGTACGACAAGCTTGTTTCTATCGAAATGATAGAAGCGGTGGGCCATGAGTACTTACCTAGCTTTTTTACCCAATGTGGTGAATTGTTAAAAGATGACGGTGCCATGCTCATACAAGCTATAACTATTGGCGATCAGCGTTATAAGCATTACTTAAAAAACTCTGATTTTATTCAGCAGTATATTTTTCCAGGCGGGTGTTTGCCATCACTTAACGAAATGAGTGAGCAGATTAAAAATAATACCGACATGGTAATTCATACTGTTAATGATATTGGTGCACACTACGCAAGAACATTAGCTGATTGGCGAAGCCGTTTTATAAAAAGCTGGCCTGATTTGGACCGCTCAAAATTTGATGAACGTTTTTATCGTTTATGGTTGTTTTATTTTGCTTATTGCGAAGGCGCGTTTAGAGCCAGAGCAACAAGTACGGTGCATTTAATGGCGCGTAAACCACGTTTTGTTAGCGATAACGATGATATTGCGCTCGGTTACTAATTTTGTTTTATTTCAAGCAGTGTGGTTTTTATCCTTGCTGCTTGAAGCTGGCTCGCTACTTTTTAGCGGATTGATTATTGTTTTAATGTTTTGGTTGTCAAAACAAAAAAAACAAGACACCTTACTTCTAATTAAAGCCCTACCTTTAGCACTATTGTTAGAATTTATAGCGGTAAAGTTAGGCTTGTTAGAATTTAAAGTTTATCCCTTCCCTCTATGGCTCGTCTTTTTATGGGCTGCGTTATTACTTTCTTTAAATACCTCAATGGTTTTTTTGAGTAAATTAAAGCTTTGGCAGGCCTTTTTAGTATGCATGGCTTTTGCGCCAGCAAGTTATTGGGCTGGGGCGCGCTTTGAAGTAATAAGCTTAGGCTTACCTTTATGGCAGTTTTGGCTCGTTTACGGTGCGCTTTGGTCTACAGTGTTTACTGTTATTCTTTTTATAAACCAAAAAATCAAGTTATTCATCAATCGCTGATCGCCCACAATTCCCATTTCGTAACATTACACATTGACTCGAGGGAGCTTATTTTGAAATTTTTACTAAAGGCAGTTACTTTTTATTTGCTTACAACTTCAATTGTTTTAGCTGACACACAGTTTAATAAAGTAGGCGAAGCACGTATGGAGTATTTATTTTGGGATGTATATGACGCGGTTTTATTTACCCCTTCAGGTAATTACAGCGCAGGAACGCATCCTATTAAATTTAAACTTACCTATTTACGTGACTTTGAAGCTAAAGAAATCGTAAAAGCAACAAATGAGCAGTGGGAGCATATTGGAAAAAAAGAGCTAGCAGACAAATACGACAGTAAATTATTGTCTATTTGGCCTGATATTAGACAAGGTGATTCGCTAACGTTAGTCACAAATGAGCAGGGTATGAGTACTTTTTATCATAATGATGAAAAAATTGGCGAAATAAATGAACCTCAATTTTCGAGTGATTTTTTAGCCATTTGGCTGGATGAAAAAACCTCTGAGCCGAAACTACGAAAGCAACTATTAGGGAATTAATATGAATGTATTTAACGCGTTTAAAACAGCTCTTGTATGCTTATCTGCTTTGTTGCTGATAAGCTGTTCGGCACCAAATGTAGAGCATTATAAAAATACATCGCCAAACTTTGACTTTAAAACATTTTTTAGTGGAAATTTGAAAGCCTACGGTGTTGTACAAGACTTTAAGGGTGAATTGACCCGCAAGCTTGTCGTAGATATGAATGCGAACTGGGATGGTAACCAGGGCGTTATTGAAGAAGACTTTGTTTATGACGATGGCGAAACTCAAAAGCGTATTTGGAAAATAACGTTAAACGAAGACAATAGTTTAACGGGTGTGGCAGATGATGTTATAGGTACTGCAAAAGGTAGAAGTGATGGCAGCGTATTTCATTGGAATTACGATGTAGAGCTTCCATACGATGGCAGTACTTTAAAAGTGAATTTTGATGATTGGATGTACCTGGTTACACAATCGCGCTTGATAAACCGCACATCTATTGTTAAGTTTGGAGTCGAGGTCGGGGAAGTGACCTTAGTGATCGAAAAAATATAGCTTATTTACCCAGTTGCTTAACTTGCGCCAAAATTGTACTCAAATTAAGTCTTTGTTAACCCAACACGCTGTATTTTACAGAGAATTATTTAAATTTTACTCATTTTTTAAGAATTTAAGCAAAAAATGCAATTTGCTGTTGCTAACTCTTTAAAAATGCATAAAGATAGGTTTTGCGAAGGCAAAATAATAACGAATAGGAATCTAACAATGAATAAAGCTCAATTAGTTGAAAAAATTGCTACTGATGCAGAAATCTCTAAAGCCGCTGCTACTCGTGCTCTTGACGCGTTTACAGGTGCTGTAACTTCTTCTTTAAAAGAAGGTGATTCAGTAGCATTAGTTGGTTTTGGTACTTTCTCAGTAAAAGAACGTGCAGCTCGCACTGGCCGTAACCCACAAACGGGTGCTGAGATCCAAATCGCAGCGGCAACTATCCCAAGCTTTAAAGCAGGTAAAGGTCTTAAAGACCAAGTAAACCCTTAATAGGTTTAACGAATTAAATTAAAAAAAGAGCTAATTAGCTCTTTTTTTTTATGTTTAATAAAGACATCAATTGATGCCTTTATATTATAAATTTATGCTTTTAAGGCTTTATCGCCTCGACCAATGCCAACAGCGCCAGAACGTACAACTTCAATAATATCGGTTTCATGACGAAGAGTGTCTAAAAACGATTCTATTTTGTCTGTGCTGCTCACTAATTGTAGACTATAGCTTTGTCGGCCCATATCTAAAATAGCACCTTGGAACACATCAACTACTCGCGTAACCGCTGCACGAGTCGTCTCGTCTTGAGCAAATACCTTAACAAGCAATAGCTCACGTTCAATGTGACTCATTTCTGTTAAATCGATAATTTTAAGCACGTCGACTAGTTTGTTAACCTGCTTTGTAATTTGCTCTACAACTCTGTCATCACCCATAGTGGTAATGGTAATACGCGACAATGATTGATCGTCAGTTGTGCCCACAGTTAGGCTGTC
The DNA here is from genome assembly GCF_000497995.1 of Pseudoalteromonas sp. TB25. Lineage (NCBI taxonomy): Bacteria > Pseudomonadati > Pseudomonadota > Gammaproteobacteria > Alteromonadales > Pseudoalteromonadaceae > Pseudoalteromonas > Pseudoalteromonas sp. TB25. Next base: position 30,223 of record NZ_AUTI01000232.1, on the reverse strand, counting down.
GATGTTATATGCACGTTGTGAAAAAAGCCCAACAATACGTGATAGGGCACCTGGTTCGTTTTCTAATAAAATAGATAAAATACGACGCATTATGCTTTTACTCCTTTACGTAACCACATCTCATCAATGCCGCCTAACTTAATTTGCATTGGGTATACATGTTCTTTTTCATCAACGTTTATATCTAAAAAGACTAATCGGTCGTTAATTGACATTGCTTTATCGATAGCAGGTTGTAACTCATCTAGTGTGTTTACTTGTATGCCTACATGGCCGTAGCTTTCAACTAACTTAACAAAATCAGGTAGTGAATCCATGTAAGATGATGAATGACGTCCACCGTAAACCATGTCTTGCCATTGGCGTACCATACCTAAAGAGCGGTTATTAAGTGATACAACTTTTACCGCTAGGTTGTACTGTAAACAGGTTGATAGTTCTTGAATATTCATTTGAATAGAGCCATCACCCGTAATACACACAGACTCTTTATCAGGAAAGGCTAGCTTTACGCCCATTGCAGCAGGTAAACCAAAGCCCATGGTGCCTAGGCCGCCTGAGTTGATCCATTGACGAGGATGCTTAAATGGATAATATTGCGCTGCAAACATTTGATGCTGACCAACGTCAGAACTTACGTAAGCATCGCCATTAGTAGCTTTATAAACCGCTTCAATTACAGCTTGTGGCTTAATTTTGTCGCCATCAGTGTTGTAGCTTAAGCACTTTTGTTCGCGCCAGCTGATGATTTGTCGCCACCAATCTTCTTGCGCGCTGCGGTCTATTTTAATTGGGCTTTTATCAATACCCGCTTGTAGTTGTTCAAGTACGGTTGCTAAACAACCTACAACTGGTATGTGTGCTTTAATTGTTTTAGAAATTGAAGTTGGGTCAACATCAACATGAACAATTGTGGCATTAGGGCAAAACTTTTGAACATTATTAGTTACCCTGTCATCAAATCGGGCACCAAGCGCTAAAATCACATCGGCGTTAGCCATTGCTTTGTTTGCCTCAAGCGTGCCGTGCATGCCTAACATACCTACAAAGTTTGGATGCACACCTGAAATACCACCCAATCCCATTAGTGTATTTGTAATGGGGGCATTTAATGATTCAACTAAATGCGTTAATTGCTCTGATGTATTTGAAATGACAATACCACCACCAGAGTAGATAACCAGTTTTTTGGCCTCTAAAATAGCTGTTACGGCTTTGCGAATTTGTTTTGAGTGCCCTTTAGTATTAGGGCTGTAAGTTCTCAGCTCGGTGGTTTTAGGAAATTCGTATTCAAACTTAATAGCAGGGTTAAGCATATCTTTTGGAAGCTCAACAACGACAGGACCTGGGCGGCCAGTGCTAGCAATATAAAAAGCTTTAGCTAAGATTGTAGGGATGTCTTTAGCACTTCTACAGTTAAAACTGTGTTTAACTACAGGGCGAGAACAACCCACAATATCGGTTTCTTGGAATGCATCGTCGCCAATCAAATTTGTAGGCACTTGGCCTGATAACACAACCATAGGAATTGAATCCATGTAGGCCGTTGCAATACCTGTAATACAGTTTGTAGCGCCAGGGCCTGAGGTTGCAAGTACAACACCAACGTCTCCAGTAGCGCGGGCATAGCCGTCAGCCATATGTGTTGCAGCTTGTTCGTGACGTACTAATATATGTTCAATGTCATCTTGCTGAAAAAGTGCATCATATAAGTCTAAAACCGAACCACCGGGATAGCCAAATATGTATTTTACCTTTAACTCTTTTAATGCCTGAACTACTAGTTCAGAACCATTATATTCTTGTTTGCTCATCCTCATTCCTCTGTGCGCTTTTTTATGCATAAAAAAACCCCCGCGTAGTGCGAGGGTTTTTAAAAAGCAGTATCACCTTTTAATACATCCCCGCTGGGCTTATAACTAAGACCAGTACGAGTACGACTAAAAGATTAATGTGTGTGTTCATAGTTTTTACTCTACTTAGCAAAACACTGCTTTTAAATTAAAGATTTTGTATAGGTTTATTTTTAAGGGTTTTAAGCCTTCATGTCAACCTTGAAAGCTGTTTTTTGCATTTTAAATTCGTTTTGTGGATTTTTTTAATTTAAACCTGCAGAAAGCCTATGTTTAATTGAGTTTACTGGCAGAAATTATGCATTTTAGGTTGTAAGTTCGATTTTAGATATAAAAGAGTGTGAGAGACCATTAGCTTTAATTGCATATGTTAACTATATGTTTTTATCGCATGTTTAAATTTCTATTATTAGGTATGATTGCTACATAATTATGTTTGAGGAAAACACAGTGAAAAAAGTGACGTTAATTGCGCTTTTAACTACGCTATTAAGCCCTATGGTGGCGGCTAATAACTTAAGTCCGCATGATGTTGGTATAACTAACGAAGAGCGTATTTCATATTGGCTTAAAAAAAGAGACCAAATATCTTCAAGTGAGTTAGATAGTTCATTTAAGTCATATATGAGTAACAAAGACGTTGCCAATCACTCAATTAAAAATGGCTTTAGGCAATTTAAATCCTCTTCCAACTTTTTTTCAAACACAAATAAACAACAGGTCGCTTTTTCAACGTCGCTAGTGCCAGATCAAAGCGTTAATGATGTAAAAGTGTTAGGTATCTTAATTGATTTTCCTGATCTTAAACATGACGACAATCAACTTGTAGAGCAAGACACCGACATGTTTTACGCTGATTATTCAACTGAGCACTATCAGCAAATGCTTTTTAATACTCAAGGTTATACAGGCCCTGATGGACAAAGCTTAAAAACGGCTGCTGATTATTATAAAGCGGCTTCGGGAAATAGCTTAAACTTTAGCGGGCAGGTATATGGTTGGGTAACCGCTAATAGCAATGCAAAAATATATGGTGAGCGCCAAGGCAGTACACGGGATATAAATGCGCCCGCTTTAATTAAAGAGGCTGTGGAGAAAGCAGTTGCAAAGTTTAATATTAATTTAGCGGATTATGACTTAACTGATTTAGATGATATTGATGGTGACGGTATCCTTAATGAACCTAATGGCATTATTGACCATGTAATGGTATTTCATTCAAGTATTGGCGAAGAAGCGGGTGGCGGTTACCTAAGCACCGATGCTATTTGGTCGCACCGCTACTATGTATTTGATGAAAATAGCGGGCCGAGCGAGATTGCAGGCAGCAACATTAAGCTCTTTGGTTATACCATTAACCCTATTGATGCCGGGATTGGTGTGGTTGTGCATGAGTTTGGGCATGATTTAGGATTATTAGATGAATACGACTTACAATCTAACACGGTAGGTGAGCCTGTCGCATCTTGGTCAGTTATGTCGACAGGAAGTTGGGCTGGTTCGCCAAGAGGCTCAGAGCCAGTTATGTTTAGCCCTTATGCGCTTGAATATTTACAAAAGCGGTACCAGGGTAACTGGGTTAACCAGCTTACGCTTGATATGGATGAGATAGAGGCTAATTCACAGCAAACATTAATTAATACTGCGAGTACTTCACAACAGCAAAATCAAATAAAAATAACACTACCACCAAGGCTCGAAAAATTTAGGGATCCAGTTGAAGGTGATTTTCAATACTATTCAAATACGGGCGACAATATTAGCAATAGCTTAGTTAATACAATAGCGCTACCAAGCACAACTGAGACACTTACTTTAAGCTTTATTGCATATTACAGTATTGAGCGCGATTACGATTTAGTTCAAGTAAAAGTAAATGGCGAGCCAATCGCGAGTAATTATACGCAAGCGCTTAATCCATACTACGGTGATATTGGTCCGTATATCTCAGGTGATTCATTTCTTAATAGTGATGCTAAGCAACCTAACGGCTATTTGACCCATAAGTTTGATTTATCAGCTTATTCTGGGCAAACAATTGATTTAAAAATTGAATACATAACAGATGCGAACACACATTATTATGGTTTTGTTGTTGATGATATGCGCATTGAGCAAAGTGATACTTTAATTTGGCAAAATAATGCACAAGATCAAGTTCACACTGAGTTTAATGGCTTTGAAAAAGTAGGTAGTTACACATATGCATCGCCATCACATTACTATCTACAACTGCGTTCATACACAGGCGTTGACAGTAGCTTACAAGCTGAGCAGTACTCACCAGGCTTATTATTGTGGTACAGCAATGAATCTCAAGCAGATAATAACACTACCGAGCATCCAGGTAGTGGTTTTGCATTAGTGGTAGATGCCGATCAGCGTTCAATAAATAAGGGCAGTACGCAAACTCCGGCTGCTTCAGCAATTCAAATACGTGATGCTGCTTTTAGCCTATATCAACAAAGGGCAGGGTTAGGTGATGATGATTTATCAGCTATCACCGGGTTTACTGATAAAACCGATTATAGCTTTGAAGCGCAAAAACCATCGGGTGTTGTGCTTCCACAGGTTGGTTTTGGCTTTAATATTATAAGCCAGTCAGCAGACAGTGAAGATATAGAAGTAGAGCTTACTTACGATGTTACTAAGGGAATTAATTTTACTAAAAACGGTTTAACCGTTAATTTTAGTGTAGAAGGTTTTGCACTTACTCCTGCGGACAAATTTACGTGGAGTTTTGACGATGGAAGCTCCAGCACAGAGTTAACGCCTACTTATGAATACCAAGACTATGGCACTTATAACGTTGAGTTTATGGCAGATAATGGTACTTCACAGCAAGTCGCTGTAGCACAAGTTACATTAGTTGAACCATTAACTGTAAATGAAATTGAATATGTAATAAACCAAGGAGCTTTAACAGCTGAGGCATCGCTTACAGGTGGAATCGCACCGTATACTTATAATTGGCAGCTAGGAGATGGAAGTACTTTAGCGACTCAATCGCTTACGTATAATTATTTGTACTCTGGCGATTACCAAGTAACGCTTACAGTGACAGATGACGAAGGCACTGAACAATCAAAAGCGATTGATGTAACTGCTAATGTTCCGCTTAGCATAAACGCAAACGTTACAGTTAGTGATTTAAGCGCACAATTTAATGCCCAAGTAACCGGCGGCTTTAATAGTTATACTTACAGTTGGGATTTTGGTGATGGCAGTGCGTTATCAAATTTACAAAACCCAAGGCATACTTATCAAGCTGACGGGACTTATAACGTAACGTTGAATGTTACTGATACTCAAACCAATGATACTTTTACTCAAGAGTTATCTGCTACTGTACAAAAACAACAAAGTAGTTCGGGTTCAAGTGGCGGATCACTGACGGGTTTATTAGGATTATTACTGTTAAGTTTATTTAGGTTTAATACTAACCTGCATAAATACACTAGGTTAGTAAACGCAGTTAGCAAACACAAAAAAGCCCGCTAAATTAGCGGGCTATTTAAATTAATAACAAATATTAATTATAAACGGTCAATTACTGATTGAGTGAAATCAGTTGTACCGTGGCTGCCACCTAAATCGCGAGTTGTACGGTCGCCTGATTTAATTACATCAGCAACAGCACTACGAATACGCTCTGCAGTATCGCCCATATTTAAATGCTCAAGCATTTGAATAGACGCTAAAATTACAGATGTTGGGTTAGCTAGGTTTTTGCCAGCAATATCTGGTGCACTACCGTGTACAGCTTCAAAAATTGCAGCGTCTTCACCAATGTTAGCACCTGGAGCCATACCTAAACCGCCAACTAAACCAGCACAAAGGTCAGATAAAATATCACCAAATAAGTTAGTCGTAACAATTACGTCAAACTCTTCAGGTGTCATTACTAGCTTCATACATGTTGCATCAACAATCATTTCATTTGATTCAATTTGTGGGTAACGCTCAGCTACTTCACGTGCTACTTTTAAAAACAAACCAGATGTTGATTTTAAAATGTTAGCTTTATGAACTGCAGTTACTTTTTTACGACCTTCGCGTACCGCTAGCTCGTATGCAAAAGTTACGATTTTTTCTGCGCCTTCACGCGTAATTATCGATTTTGCTTGTGCTTCATTACCGTCTTCACTTACTACTTGGCCAGCACCTGAGTACATACCTTGAGTGTTTTCACGAATAGTGATGATATCAATATCGTCGTAACGCGCTTTAGTACCAACAAATGATTTAACTGGACGTACGTTAGCGTATAAACCAAATTGCTTACGAAGTGTTACGTTAATAGATGTAAAACCTTCACCTACAGGCGTAGTTAATGGGCCTTTAAGAGTGATTTTGTTTTTAGCAATTGTATCAACTGTTTCTTGCGGTAATAACTCACCTGTTTTTTCAAGTGCAGCTAGGCCAGCATCAACAAATTCATAATCAAAGTCGCAACCTGCGGCTTTTAATATTTCAAGTGCTGAGTCGATAATGCTCGGACCGATGCCGTCGCCTTTGATCACTGTGATGGTTTGTTTGGCCATTGACTTTTCCTTTAAAGAGTTTGATTTGCACATAAATTATTACTCTGAGAGAGTAACCGCTTGTTAGAACATTTATGTGAACGTGCTTGAAAATTTAAGGGCGCATTTATACCAATTTATCACCCATTTTGCTAGTTTATACAAAAAATACTGGGTATACACGAAAGTTATAATGGGTATAAAGACATAAAATAGCTTCTAATAAACTAAATACTATTAAACAACTCAAGAGATTCTAATTGTTGATAAAAATCAGCTTGGTTATGCCACTTGAGTATTTTTAGCTGTTCATTTAACGTTTGCTGCTGCCACGGAGTTAGCGAAAGTTCTGGTTTAAACACATTTTGAGCAACAACCTTAAGTGTGATCCAAAGTTTATGGGCCTCAGTTAAGTGCTTTTTAGGTGTTTGCTCTGCTTCTAAGAGTGCTGCTGTCCATGGGTTATCACTCAATAAAAGAGTAAGCTGTTGTGTTAGTTGTTCGGTGTTAATTGCATTTACCCCAAAAAAGGAGCAGATAGGGGCACTCAATGTTTTATTTGGTGTGTCGTCAATCAGCGTTTTACGAGAAAGCTGTGTACCGCACTGCGTTAATAAAAAATGGGCGTAAGCGTATAAAGGTAAAGTAATGTGCTCAAACTGGTCATTGTCATTTTTACTAACCAATAAAGCCATTATTTTTACTAATCCATTTAATCTGTTAGTCACGTAGGCTTGCAATGGATGTGGGGTAACATTAACTAATTGTTCAAAAACAACCCGTTGAATTATTGCAGGTGCATTATAATAACCGACCATAGATAAACTATGTTTTAAGTCTTTTGCGGGCTGATGTTCTTTATTATATGGTTTTACTGCCTCGCATAAATTAGCAATTACGAGAGGGTGAGGCGCCATCAGCAGGCTTAATCCTTTATAGCTGTATTCGTGCTGTAACTTAATATTACTTATTAGCTCAAGTAAAGATTGTGCCTTATCAATCTCAAGCTCACTTTGTGGTTTTACATGTTCACTGTTAAATACTTTAAAGCTAATGGTTTTATCAGTGCAATGCCATTGTTTTGGATTATCGTTAAGCGTTGCTTTTACTCTGTACCAGGTTAATTTATTTGGATTTGCTGTACTAATTAAAACATGCCGTTGTTGTGCATCAGTTGCTAAATAAATCATGGTTTGCTCAGCGTATAAAACGCGGCTTCCCGGTAATAATGGCCCTAAATGCGCTATTAGTGATTTAATAAATTGCAGTGCGAACAAGTTAGGTGTGCGAATGTACAAATCGGTAAGTGCTTTATATAAGCTTATATGTTTATTAGCCGTGTTGCTCGTAATGTTCATGCTAATAATATTTGCTAGAGCAATCAGCGTTATGCCCCCATCGTAAAGCATTATTTTAGGAGCACTTACCAATGCTTGTTTATACTTATTTAATTTAGCTAGTAACTGCGTAACAGGTTTTGCTGAATCGCCACTAGCTAACATTACTTTTGCTGCTAACTGATGACGCATTTTCCAAATTTTTTTATCAGAATCTTGAAAAGGTGTTTGCTCGCAAAGCTTGTTTAATTGCGCTCCAACACATAAATGTTCAATGAGTGTAGCGGCTATGTATAGCTCACTTAAGGCACTATTATAATTTTGAGATTTACACAGGGCAGCAGTTATGACGCTCTGACTAACAACTAAATTTGTTGCATAAGAATAACTTGGATTATAAAGCGTTAATCGGGATTGTAATGCGAATGGCTGTTTGCTGTAGAGCACTCTATATTGCTCAGCTAGCTTACTTGCCATTGGATATAGAGCTGTCCATTTTTGTTTATTGTTATAATAACTTAAAAACAGCTGCGTATTATTAAGCAGCTGCTCTAAGGTAGTTGAAACAGCTTCATCCATTAAACCTTCACCTAATTTTGTTCTTGGTATTTATTGTATGCACTCGGGCCCCATAAAAACAGCTGCCCATTTTTAAATAATAGGCCAGTACATTCATCCATAGTGGTAATACCGTCAGATGTTTTATGTTGTGTACGATAAAAAACTATCTGAAATACTTGTTCACCATCTCGTTTGGCATAAGTAAGATCGGGGCTGCCTAAGTAATCAAGAACACTATTTAGTGTTGTTGGCTGCTCAAGTGATAGTTTTTCGATGTAACGTTTATTGAAAGCCTCTCGGTCTTGCCAAATCATAGCTTGAGGATCGTCTTTATAAAAGGTAATCACCAATGCAGCTATCAGTGCATATAGCCCTAAACCTAAAATTAAATATCGGATAAATTTTTTCAATATGGCTTACTCTGACTCCGGTAACTAATATCAGTATACGTTTTGTAATGTTTAGAGGCTATTAACTTGCGACTAATTAAGTCTTAACTGCTTTAAACTAAAACCTAAATTTATATCGGTGCGTAAACTAACCAAGTGCTTTGAAATTACGTACATATCCATATTAGCGGCTAACTTTGCTTTAATACTCGGGCTTAGAGACTCATCTTCGGCTGCTTGTTCAATTGAGTTATAGTTATTAACTATTTGCTGCGCAGATTTAGTACCTATTCCTTTAACTCCCGGAATATCATTTGTTTTATCGCCCGCTAATGCCCAAAAATCAACGAGTTTATTTTGCTCAACACCAAAACGCTCTTTTATACTTGTCTCATCTAAATATAGCTTTTTAAAGTAATCGTAAACTGTAATGTAAGGGCCAATATAAGGTAAAAAGCCTTTATCAGTAGAAACAACAGTGCTCGTTATTTGATTATTTGATGCCTTAAAGGCAAGCGTTGCAATAATATCATCAGCTTCATCGTTAATAGGCTCAAATACTACAATACCTGTTTCTTCAATTGCGGCTTTAAAATGCAATAGAGCATCTTTTAATACTTGGGGCATTGGCGCGCGTGAATGTTTGTAGTCTTTATAAAAATGATAACGCCAGCTTTTGTCACCATCGAACACAGCAATGGCATGGGTTGCATTACTCGTATCTAAAAGCTTTTTACAGGCGTGGGCTACACGTGCACAGCACGTTTGTATCATTTGCTCGTCGCTATGATGTTTTTGATTCGCGTCAACGGCGTAAATGCGCCTAATTAAATTAAGCGCATCTATAAGAAGTAAATGGGGTTTCAAACTATAAAACTCATGCTTTTATTTTGTAACATGGAACATATTTACTACCAGGGAGCTTCATGCGACCTTGAAGAACAAATGCCTGTAATAATTTATCCATATTTGTCATAAGGGCAGGTTCGCCACTTAAAATGTATGGACCGTTTTGTTTAATGGCTCTAACGCCTTCGTCTTTTACATTACCAGCAACAATACCAGAGAAAGCTCTACGCAAATTAGCCGCGAGTAGCTGTTTAGGCTGATCAAGGTGTAAATCTAAACTTGCCATATTTTCATGTGTTGGTGCAAAAGGTTGTTGAAAGTCGTTATCTATTTTTAATGTCCAGTTAAAGTAATAAGCATCACCTTCACTTTTACGGTAATCACGAACATTAGCCATCGATGACTTTAGTTTTTGACCGACTAATTCAGGATTATCAATAATTACTTCAAACTTATCCAACGCTTCCTTACCAAGTGTCATTTCAACGAACTCGCATAGCTCTTTAAAGTACGCCTCGCTTTGTTTGGGGCCTGTTAAAATAACAGGTAAACATTGCTTAGTATTATCTGGGTGCAACAATATGCCTAATAAATATAACAACTCTTCAGCAGTACCTGCGCCACCAGGAAAAATGATAATTGCGTGAGCTGTTCTAATAAAAGCTTCAAGGCGTTTTTCAATATCAGGTAAAATAACGAGTTCGTTTACAATAGGATTTGGTGGCTCGGCAGCAATAATGCTTGGCTCTGTTAAACCTAAGTAGCGATTATCGGTGTTACGTTGCTTTGCGTGGCCAATAGTTGCGCCTTTCATTGGGCCTTTCATGGCACCAGGGCCACAACCGGTACAAATATTTAATCCACGTAAACCAAGTTCGTAACCTACTTGTTTTGTGTACTTATATTCAACCTCGTTTATTGAATGTCCGCCCCAGCAAACAACCATGTTAGGCTCGCTTTTAACACGCAGTGCACCTGCATTTCTGAGCATATCGAACACCATATGGGTTATGGCTTTTTGCTCTTTTAAATCTTTTTCGTATTTTTGACAAATAAACAAAATATCACGAATAACAGAAAATATATGTTCGTGAATACCGGTAATTATTTCGCCATCAACAAATGCGGTTTCGGGTGGGTTTTCAAGTTCAATTTTAATACCTCGTTCGCGGCTTACTAAACGAATATCAAAATCTTTGTATTTGTTGTATATATCGTTACTGTCGTCGGTATGACTACCTACATTGAGGACTGCAAGTACGCAGTTTCTAAATAATTTATAACGCTCACTAGCAGACGATTGCTCTAATAAATCAACTTCTAATTGCGACAGTAAATCTAAAACCCCAGTTGGGTTTAACTGTATTAACATAGACGTGCTCCTACTACTAAATCGTAAAACTACTTGTCATAAAAGTTATAATAGCTATGACATTATTTACTGGTACAAAGTCTATCTCGCCCTGAATTTTTGGCTTCGTAAAGTGCATCATCAGCTCTATCAAATGCCTTTAATAGGGTATCGCCTTTCTTAAATTGAGTTGCACCTACCGAAATAGTGATCTCAATTTGTTTTTCTCTAAATTTAAAAGGTATATTTTTAATTACCTTTCTTACTTTATCCAGGGGTAATGTTGCGTTTTCTAGCGACACACCTGGCATTAATAGTACAAATTCTTCACCGCCATAACGCGCTATAAAATCAGACTTTCTTACCGATTTTTGCAACGCTTTTGATATAACTTGTAAGGTAATATCACCTGCGGTGTGGCCAAATCTATCATTGATAGATTTAAAGTGGTCAACATCAATAACTGCAAGCGTAACATCTGATGGCTGCACATTAAACAAATGCATTTCGTGATTGTAACGTTCGTCAAATGCAGCCCGGTTAGGCAGTTTTGTAAGCCCATCTAGTAAGCTTTTAAAGCGCTGTTCGTTTAAGCGTTTTTTATACGTTGTTAACTTATCTTCTAAAGTAACAATTCGAGTATTTATTTCATTAAAACTAGCGCTAAGCATTTCTCTGTCTTTTCGTTCTAACTTTTCTTTTGCTATAAAATCTTCGCTTATTGATTTTAATTCGTTATCTACGAGTTCTTTTAAAGATGAGATTGATGTAGCTTTTTGCGTTTGCTCATTAAGATTTTTTATTTTTAGTTCAATGCTTTTATTAAGTGAGTCAAACTCAACTTCCATAGACTCAGAGTGCTTGCTAGTTGAGACGATAGAGTTATGAAGATCTTCGAGGGTTTGATTTAATGAAACTAAAAAGCTTTGCGCGGATTTACGCTCTTTACTTATATTTTTTACCACTACATCAATAATACTAATTGCAACATCGAGTAATGAATCGATTGAGTCACTTTCTGTAATATTATTTTTTATATTATTAATTTGTAGCGTAGCTTCTTCTTCAAGTATAAGTTCATTTGCGAGCTCAAGTAGTTTTTTTGCACGCGCCTGTTTTACTGGGCGCTGCTGATCAACTTGAGGGTCTTGCTTGGTAAGCAACGCTTCATGATAAAAGCTAATAAGTTGATCAAGTAGCGGAATGTAACCATGAGTTGAATGAACGTTATTAATCTCGTGATCGAGTAAATTTCTTAGAGTCCTACGAGTATCGTCAGGTAAACCTTTGGTTTTTTGTAATTGTTTACCGGCACTTTGCACACTGTTGTATAAATTACGTTGCTGAGCTTGTTGAATCGATTCTTGGTTTTTAAGTAGGATTAAAGTTTCACTAATAAGGGGAGCAAGGTTTTCAAAACTCATGCCTTTATTAAGCGCACTTCTAAATTTGGCGAGGCGATTATCTAACTCGATATCTAGTCCTTTACAGCTCAACGATAGTTTAGCTGTAAAGTCACATAGAACATCTACTTGATGTTTACGAGCACTCTCAACAGCCATACGCGCATCAATTGCTTGTTTTAGCTTTTTATCTGTTGCGTTAGATCTTTGTGACACCTAAGCATACCGCCATCAAATTAATTTCATTATCTTCAGTTTACAACAAATTTTTATTATGTGTAGTTATCTAGTAAAAAACTTAGAAATTTTAATAAGCTACTACTTATAAACTCGTATATAGGGTCATTTATCGTATTTAATTCACTTTTAAATAGGGGCTTGTTAGTCTTGTAAGCAGTTAAGTTTCCACTAAGAGTCTCTATGAAAAAGTTATTAGCCCTTTCAATTTTAGCTGCATGTTCAGCGCCTGTATTTGCCGATGTAAATTATTCTTTAGAAATCTCGCAACCACAGCATCATTTAGGTGATGTAAGTGTTGAGTTTCCAAAAACAGCGCAAGCACACCTTGATATAAAACTTCCTGCGTGGCGCACGGGTCGCTACGAAATGTTAAATCTTGCAAATGGCATTCGCTACTTCAAAGCCAAAGATGAAGATGGCAAAGAACTAAAATGGGAAAAAATAGATCACAGTACATGGCGTGTACATCTTAATGAACCTACAGAAGTAAATGTTGACTACCAGGTGTATGCAAATGAGCTTGGTAAACGTGCTCGCCACATTGACGACAGCCATGCATTTATAGATGCGTCAGGCTTTTTTATGTTTAGTGAATCATTTCGCCAAGAGCCTGTAACCGTTAATTTAGACGTGCCTAAAAAGTGGCGTTCTGTATCGGGTATGAATAATTTAAAAGGCAAAAATTCATTTAAAGCAGCCGATTACGATGTACTTGTTGATTCACCAATCGAAACGGGTATTAACCAACTACACACATTTGAAGTAGAAGGGCGTGAATACGAGTTAGTTATATGGGGCGATGGTAACTACGATGTAGAGCTAATGCTTACCGATCTTAAAAAATTAGTTGCCACGGGTAATGTAATTTGGGATGGCTATCCGTATGAGCGTTATGTATTTATGGTGCATGCAACATCAGGAGCTGGTGGTGCAACAGAGCATTTAAACTCAACAATTATTCAACGACCACGTGACCGATTTGGTAGCCGCGAAGATTACTTAGGTTTTATTAGCACCGCTGCGCATGAGTTTGTTCATACATGGAATGTTAAAGCATATCGCCCTCAAGGTTTAGTGCCATACGATTACACTAATATGAACTATTCAAAACTGCTGTGGATTGCAGAAGGTTCAACAAGTTACTTTGAAGATCATTTATTAGTGCGCTCAGGCATTCAAACAACAGATGAATTTTTTAAAGTAATGAGTAAAACCATTAACCGTCATTTGCAAACACCGGGCCGTGAAGTGCAAAGCGCAAGCGAAACAAGCTTTGATAAATGGATTAATCAAGGTGGCGATCACGCACGTAACTACAGCACCAATATTTATTCAGAAGGTTCGTTACTTTCACTTGCTTTAGATATTGACTTACTAGAAAAAAGCCAAGGTAAAATAAGCTATCGCGACGTGCACAAAGCACTTTATAACAATCATAAAATGCCCGCTGGATTTACAGATACAGATGTACTTAATATCTTAAAAGATTTAACAGGACGTGATTATTCAAGCTGGTGGCAAGAAAATGTAGAGTCGCCTGCAAGTATTAACTTTGACGATTTACTTACTAAAGTAGGTTTAAAGTTTGAGCGTCCTGAAAAAGCAAAAACACTTGCAAGTATTGATGCTACCGCCAAAAATACAGGTGAATTACTGACGTTAAGTTATGTACGCCGTGGTGGCAGTGCGTGGAAAGCGGGTTTAACTACCGATGATAAAATTGTCGCTATAAACAAACATCACGTAGGTAAAGATTTAAAAACTAGCCTAGAAACGTTTAAGGCAGGCGACAAAGTAACCGTTGACTATCTTCGTCGCGATGCACTTGAAAGCTTAACATTAGTATTATCAGAAGATTTCGATAAGCCTAAAAAAGTAGTTGCTGATAAAGAGGCAACGCCACAGCAAAAAGCACTATTCAAAGCATGGATTGGCGTGGAACATCCAAATGATGTGACAAAAAAATAAATTCAGTTTTTATAGAGTTTAAATACAGTTAACAATTATTAAAAAAGAGCTTCGGCTCTTTTTTTGTTTTTTATAATGGCGTATATAATGTACATGGAAATTTAATATTAAAATTAAATTATTATTTGGTGTTTTTTATTACTAAATAAAATTACTTATGGATATAGCCTCAAAATGAAATTAGACGACGTTGCTTCAGACTTAACCAACTAATTTGTAATTAACGACTATTTGCACCAGTTATTTGATGCGGTAAATGTAATTTCTGTTCAAGGTTATGACAATGAGCGTCGTGTTATTTATGGGAATGAAGGCAGTGTGCGACTTTACGGATACACCAAAGAAGAGGCCATAGGGCAAAAAATAGAAGACCTTATAATTCCAGAATCAATGTGTGAATTTGTAATTGACGCACACAGTGATTGGGTAGAAAAAGACATAGAAATTCCAGCATCCGAAATTACCCTAAAAGGTAAAAATGGCGAAAGTGTATCTGTTTTTTCTAGCCATGTTATGTTTACAAATCAATATAATACAAAACAAATGTATTGCATTGATATTGACTTATCTGAGGTTAAAAAGGCACAAGCAGATGCATCATTTAATGAGGATATGCTAAAAACTATTTTTGAGGCAATTCCTGACTTATTTTTCTTGATGGAAAATGATGGAACTATTATTGAGTATCATGCCAGTAATGAGACCGATCTCTACACCAAGCCAAAGCAATTTATTGGTAAAAAAATGGGTGATGTACTCCCGCGCGCTGTAGCCAAAAAATTTGAAACCTATATCAGCCTCGTATTAGAAAAAGAGCAGATGATGAGCTTTAAATATGAGCTAGCTTTACCCCATGGGCTCGTTTTTTTTGAAGCAAGAATAAATAAAATAACAGAACATAACCAGTTAATGGTTATTATTCGAGATATTACAGAACAGCATAAATCAGATGAACTAATTAGACATCAAGCGTATTACGATAGTCTAACTTTACTCCCTAATCGTTTTTTAGCACTTGATCGTTTGTCGCAATTGCTTATTGAAGTACAAAGAAATAACGAGAAAGCTGCGGTACTGTTTTTGGATTTAGATGACTTTAAAAAAATAAATGACTCTTTAGGCCATGAAACAGGAGACAAACTTTTAATTGAATCAGCGCAAAGGCTACAAGAGGCACTGCGAAAAGACGATACGTTAGGGCGCCTAGGTGGGGATGAGTTTATCGTATTACTACGAGGTATAACTGATCACCATTCTGCTTTAAAAATTACTGAAAAACTGGTCAATAACTTTAGAGCCCCTTTTAAAATTGAGGGCCGAGAACACATACTTACAGCGAGTATTGGTGTAGCCATATACCCAGAAAATGGTAATACAGTAGCTGATTTATTACGAAACGCTGACACTGCAATGTATCAAGCAAAATCATATGGCCGTAATACTTATTCATTTTTTACTAAAAAAATGAATGTAATTATTCAGCGCCGACTAGTAATAGAAGAGCAGATGCGTGGCGCCCTTGAGCGTAATGAATTTGAGTTATTCTACCAGCCCCAATTTGACGCCAAAAATAAACACATCATTGGTGCAGAAGCGTTATTACGCTGGCATAACCCTGTGCTAGGTAATGTAACACCCGATGAGTTTATACCTATTGCCGAAAATACAGGATTAATTGTACCTATTGGCAAGTTTGTAATTAGCCAAGCATTACACTTTTTAAACACATGGCAAAGTACCTGTAAACGCCAACAAAAATATACAATGGCTGTTAACTTATCTCCTCGCCAATTTAGAGACGTAGGGCTGCTCAGTTTTATTCAAAACTCATTGAGTGAAGCAAACGTAAACCCCGAAAGTTTAGAGCTTGAAATAACTGAAGGTGTATTGATGAGTTGCCACACTAATGTTGTTGATATACTGACTGAAATTACTGCATTAGGCATTAACTTATCAATGGATGACTTTGGTACAGGTTATTCATCATTAAGTTATTTGAGAGAATACCCTTTTAATGTACTCAAAATAGATAGAAGTTTTATTGACGGTATTGTACTAAACAATGAAGATTGTAATCTCGTAAAGGCAATTATTGCCATGTCGCACAGTTTAGGGCTGACAGTGGTAGCCGAAGGCGTAGAAACAAAAGAGCAGCTTACTTTATTGAACGAATTAGGCTGTGATTTTATGCAAGGTTTTTAGTTTAGTAAACCCATACCAGCAAAACAGTTTCTTGATTTTTCGATGAATTTTGATAAAAAGTAAGATTAAACACTCGATTGTAACAATTCATTGCACGGCTATTGACCTCATTAGCTACTGACGAGTAACCTGTTATAGAAACAAATAAAAAGGATTCTATAATGCGTTTAAAACCTCTTGTAGCTACATTAGCAGCCACATTTTCTTTATCACTTTCAAGTAGTGCCATAGCCGACGAAGGCATGTGGCAACCACACCAACTTCCAGAGTTAGAATCAATTTTAAAAGCCAAAGGGCTTGAAATTAATGTTGAATCTATTTCTAAATTAACCGAATTCCCAATGAATGCGGTAATTAGCCTAGGTGGCTGTACAGCATCGTTTGTATCGCCTAAGGGTTTAGTTGTGTCAAACCATCACTGTGTTTATGGCTCGGTGCAATACAATTCAACACCTGAAAACAACATATTAGAAAATGGCTTTTTAGCTAAAAGCCCTGCTGAGGACTTACCAGCAGCGCCGGGTTCACGCGTATACGTCACAGAAACAGTTACTAATGTGACTGACAAAGTTAGTAAAGGTATTGAAGAACTAAGCGGTAAAGCACGCTACGACGCAATAGTAAAAAACGAAAAAGCGCTAGTAGCCCAGTGTGAAGCCGACGAAAGCTACCGTTGTAACGTGTATTCGTTTCATGGTGGTTTAGAGTTTTACCTAATTAAGTCACTTGAAATTAAAGACGTACGTTTATCTTACGCACCAGCTATGGGCGTAGGTAAATACGGTGGCGATATAGATAACTGGATGTGGCCGCGCCACACAGGCGACTTTGGTTTTTACCGCGCTTATGTAGGCAAAGATGGAAAACCAGCTGAGTACAGCGAAGACAACGTACCTTACGTACCAGACTCTTACCTAAAAGTAAGTGCCAAAGGCGTGCAAGAAGGCGACTTTGTAATGGTTACAGGCTACCCANCTAACCGCTACCGTATAGCAACAGAGGTAGATAACGTATTTAACGACAGCTACCCTAAAGCACGCGTTCATAACTCAAAATACGTGTCGCTTATTGAAGAAAACTCAGAAGACGGCAGTAAAGCGCGTATTGCTTACGAAAGCACCATTGCAGGTTATAACAACTATATTAAAAACTATGGTTCGATGATCGAAAGCTTCAAAAAAGGCACTATGCTTGAGCGCAAAAAACAGTTTGAGCAAGAGTTAACACAATGGATCAATAGCGATAGTGAGCGTAAAGAGCAATACGGAAGCGTATTAGGTGAGCTATCTGAGCTAATTGCACAATCACAAGAGCACAGTGAACGCGACCGTATGTTAGGTTATGTACATCGCTCACAAATGATCAGCACAGCACGACGTTTATACCGCCTAGCTTACGAAAAACAAAAGCCAAATAGCGAACGTGAATCTGGTTATCAAGAACGTGACTTACCTCGCATTAAAGCAGGGCTTGAGCGCATGACGCGCCGTTATGATAGCAAAGTAGACAAAGCTATTTTACTGCACTTTTTAGAGCTGTATGCAGCACTTCCAAAAGAAGAGCGTTTTAGCGAGGTTGATAACGTATTTAAAGTACAAAATGGGTTTGATAAAGCAACCCAAAGCGCGTTACTTGATAGCATGTATGAACAGTCAAGACTTGATAATGCCACTGTTCGCAATTCATTATTTGAACAATCGTTTAGCCAGCTAAATCAAAGCCAAGACCCATTTGTGCAGTACGCTAAAGCAATCTTTAAAGTAATGAAAGCAGAGGAAGATAAATCAAAAGCACTTGCAGGTAAATTACAAGCAGCTCGCCCAGAGTTAATGAGCGCAATCATTGCGTTTAACAAAGCTAAAAACAAACCTGTATACGCCGATGCCAACAGCACATTACGAGTAACCTATGGCACCGTAGGCGGCTACTCACCTCAAGATGGCTTGGTAGCAACACCTTTTACCTCGCTTGAAGGGTTACTAGCTAAAAACACCGATGTTGACCCATTTAATGCACCTAAAAAGTTACAAGAGCAAATTAAAGCCAAGCTTTACGGTGATTACACGGGCGGCATGAATACAGTACCAGTAAACTTTTTATCAAATGTAGACACTACCGGTGGTAACTCAGGTTCGCCAACACTTAACGGCAAAGCAGAGCTTGTTGGTTTACTGTTTGACGGTGTTTACGAAAGTATTATTGGTGACTGGGATTACAACCCTGAGCTTAATCGCTCAATCCACGTTGATTCACGCTACATGCTGTGGGTAATGGATAAAGTAGATAATGCACAAAACTTATTAGACGAAATGACAATCGTAAAATAAGTAATTAGTGAGATAAGAGAAGGGCGCTTACCGTAAAGGAAGCGCCTTTTTTGTTAATCATAATGGGTTACGGTTTGTATACGTCAGTAGCATAACTTAGTTTTGCTAAGCACGCTTCTCTTCATCGCGAAGTGTTAAAACTTCGAAGCCAGTTTCTGTTACTAGAACGGTATGTTCCCACTGAGCAGAAAGTTTCTTGTCTTTTGTTACGACTGTCCATCCATCTTTTTTAGTTTTTACCTTCTTGGAACGTTGGTTGATCATAGGCTCTATAGTAAAGGTCATACCTGCTTCAAGCACTAACCCTGTATGAGGTTTACCATAATGCAAAACTTGCGGCTCTTCATGCATTTCTTTACCAATACCATGACCGCAATATTCACGTACTACACTATAACCAGAAGATTCAGCGTGCTTTTGAATAGCATAGCCAATATCACCAAGCGTTGCTTTTGGCTTTACCACCTTAATACCTTCCCACATAGCATCATAAGTCGTTTTAACCAATCGTTTGGCTTCTGAGCTTGTCGCTGCAAAAGTATACATTTTACTTGAATCACTGATATAACCATTTTTCTCTAAGGTAATATCAATATTTAAAATATCTTTGTTTTTTAATTTATAAATATTATTGGGTACACCATGGCACACTACGTCATTAACAGATGAGTTCAATGAATACCGATAGCCATATTGGCCTTTACTGGCAGGACGAGCATGTAACACATTGGTAATATAGCTTTCTACTTTAGTGTCTATATCTAACGTAGTTATGCCCTCGCAAATAAAATCATCAAGCATTTTAAATACCTGAGCTAAAAGCTTTCCTGATTCTCTCATGAGCTCAATTTCTGCATCAGTCTTTATTGTTGCTTTACTCATGCAAAAGATCCTGAATAGTAAGCTTTTCTTTTATGAGTTGTTTTTTAATTATTTCATGGTAGGTAAGTGTCGGATTTAACTCAGCAAGCATGCCTATTTTAATCCAAAACTCTGCTTGTGAATTGATAGATCTGGACATGATATTACTCGATTTTCTAATTTCTTCATGCAGCCCATCTGATATTTTCACTATTCCCATTATATATACCGTATATGATTTATGCATGTATCGTATATAATGAAAACATGGATGTCAACTTGGAGGTCTTACAATCAAAAGTGTATTTCTCGGCCACTTCACAAGAAAAATGATTAATAAGCAATACTTTATGTTTGCATTGAATTGTATAAGCAATCCTTTTAAACTGCATTGAGGCAGCTGATAAATTTAATGGGTTATGATATGAGATTGAATGTGACAAGAAGTGCGACTAGTATTTTATATAGCGCTATTTTGTATTTTCACTGTATTATTTTTGCACTAGGAATGGTTGAATCTACTTTTTCTGGGTATGAATTAATGAAGGTGATAAGCCCCACTACGGCAATAATTTCACTGTTAATTGCAGGCGTTTTAGCAACCATAAAAAAAGTAAGTCTATATACAAAGAAGTATTGCATCGCAATAGCTACAGTTGCTGCATTGTGTTTTCTATTTATTCAGTTTTCTTTTTTATTTCATATGCAGGTTAATTTCGATCTGGGAAGCCTTGATAACAACCCATTTACTTTATCATTGTACGCCATTTTTATGTTTACTTGTTTTTCAGCAATTACTATCAAAGCTTTTCATAAAAATATAAAAATAAATGAAATGAAAAAAATAAAATTAGTCGTATTTATAGTTGTATTAATCGGTTCAACTGTGTGGCATCAGTCATCTTTGAATCTAGTCAGAACCCAAGATGCTAATGCAAGAGAAAAAATACACTTATTAGAAACAATGATAAACCGCTCTTTGGCTTCACAGAAAAAAGCTCTAGCTAGAATAAAGACTAGAGTAGAAAAAGTTAGTTTTGAAGATTTTATGCGTCTAATTAATATAGACTCAAAAAATTACATTAGTGATTATAATATAATCAAAGGTGTTTTAGTTCTTGATAATGAATTAAATTATATTTCAGGCGATAATTTTTCTAGCAGTTTTTACTTAAATGGAATGCTAGAAAAACCTACAATAAAATTATGGCTTAAAAGAGATATAGAGGAAGTCCAATTTGCAGCTAACTCATTAACTCTAGACTCCGATATACCAATTTTAATGTTTTTAGCCCCTGTTAAACTTGCGAATCAAAGTCGTTTTTATATATTAAATTTACTAGATATGAACTTATTATTAGAGAAAAGTTATTTAAAATATCTTAGTCGGTATGATACATATTTAGAATTAACTCCAAATGTATACTTTTCAGTAGACTATAAAAATAAAACTCAGTCTGATTTAAACAAGCTAACTAGCCGTTATAACCATTTTATCACTGAAAAAATAAATGTGATGGGTTTAGTTGAACATAATGTCTATACCTTTATCAATGACTATGAAGCAATACACATTGATACCATAATTGATCAATTAATATTATGGTTTACGTTTATATTTATATTTATTTTTGTACTGGTAGCTGATTCATCAAGAGCCTTAGAGTTTAGTACAAAGCATGATGAATTAACTGGTTTACTGAGATTGAAAGCTTTGGAAGAAGAGTTTCTGCAGCTTAGCTCGGTTAGAGGATATAGTAATTTTGCAACTGTAATAGTTAAACTAGATTTTTATGAAGAGATACATAACTCTTTAGGTTATGAAATCAGTGATAAAATTCTGAAAAAAGCTTCTGAAAGAATAAGTATAAATGTTGACAACCGAGTATTAATTTCTAAGGGAATTAACGATAGCTTTGTTTTATATTTTACAGATACTACACCAGCTATCCTTGAGCAAAAAATTGAGGCTCTAATACTCGATTTATCTAAAGCGTACTGTATAGACACATTTGATTTCAATCTTACTGCAAGTGCTGGAGTGGTATTTTATCAAACCCCCGAATTATTTAATTTTAAGCTTAACCTTCAGCAAGCAAATATAGCCCTTGAAAAATCTACAGAGCTTGGAGGGAATCAAATACACTTTTATCAACAAATAATGGATGATAAACACAGCGAAAAAATTATTATCCGAAATAATTTACACACGGCTCTAAAAAACAACGAATTAGAAGTGTTCTACCAACCTATACATAACTTGAATGGGAACCAAATTGTAGGTGTTGAAGCGCTAGTTAGGTGGTGTTGTAACGGTGAATGGATCTCTCCGGCAAAATTTATCCCTGTAGCAGAAACTACGGGTCAAATAGTTCAAGTAGGTAAACAAGTTTTAAATCAAGTCCTTCACGATATAAAAAAACATTCGCAACTGCAAAATATAACCGTAGCAGTTAATTTTTCAACCAAGCAGATTATTAAAGACAATTTTTCTATCGACTTACTCCATTTACTTACTCAAAATAAAATCACATATAAAAATTTCACTGTTGAAGTCACTGAGTCCTCCTTTCAAGAAAAGACATCTATAGAGAAAACATTACTTGAATTAATTAATTCAGGTTTGAATGTTGCTATAGACGATTTTGGGACTGGTTTTTCAAGTTTGTCATATCTTGCTAATCAGCCCGCGAACATTATTAAAATTGATCGAGAGTTTACTCTTGGAGCGGATAAAGATACGAAAGAACGAAAGCTTTTAGATACCATTATCAAAGTTTGTTATGACTTAGGCAAAAAAGTGGTAGTAGAGGGGGTAGAAGATGAAAAGCTAATTACACACTTATCTAGATATAAAGGTATTAGGATTCAAGGATACTTTTTCTCAAAGCCGCTTCCTGTTGACCAACTTATTGAATATATTCGAGCCATACAATACAAATAATATTAGTAATTTATGTTGTCCTCTAAAGTTTCTAATACATATTTCGATTAAGCTTGTTTTATTTAGTGCTTAATACTAATTCATTAAATATAACCTTAAAATAACTTACTACCTAATGGAAGAACACAGCCATATAAAGTTTTTTTATATGGTTTTTCTAAAAAGTTCAAAAGAACATAATCCTTGAACTCATAGCTATTAACCGCCTTAACTTAAATCAAATCACCTAACAGCCTTTAATATATTTCATGTGCATTTTATAACCAAGAAGTGCTAGCTTAGTGGTAAATTAATTGAAGGAAATAATTATGAAATTAGAGTCATTAGCACTGCACCACGGTTACGAATCTGAGCCTACGACCAAATCGGCTGCCGTGCCTATCTATCACACTTCTTCTTATACATTTGATAATACGCAGCATGGCGCTGATTTATTCGATTTAAAAGTACCTGGAAATATTTACACCCGCATAATGAACCCAACCAATGCAGTACTTGAACAACGTATTGCCGCGATGGAAGGGGGCATTGGTGGGCTGGCTGTTGCCTCTGGGATGGCTGCTATTACGTATGCTATTCAATGTTTGTGCGAAGTCGGTACTAACATTGTCAGCACCAGCCAAGTATATGGTGGGACGTATAACTTATTTGCTCATACACTACCTAGGCAAGGTATTGAAGCACGCATGATTAAAGCCGATGACTTTACCGCGTTCGAGAATGCAATTGACGACAACACCCGCGCTGTTTTTTGTGAATCTATTGGTAATCCTGCAGGTAATATTGTTGATATTGAACGTTTAGCACGTATTGCACACAGCAAAGGTGTGCCGCTTATTGTTGATAATACCGTGGCTACGCCGTATTTATGCCGCCCATTTGAGCTGGGCGCCGATATAGTGGTTCACTCACTTACAAAGTATATAAACGGGCACGGTACTGCTATTGGCGGCATGATTGTCGACTCAGGTAAATTTGATTGGAAAGCGAATGCCATGCGCTTTGCAATGATGAACGAGCCCGATCCGTCGTATCACAATGTGGTTTATACCGAAGCTTTTGCTGAAGCTGCATTTATTGGACGTTGTAGAGTAGTGCCACTTAGAAATACTGGCGCAGCGCTTGCGCCTAAAAACGCATCTGACATTTTAATTGGCCTTGAAACCTTAGGCTTAAGAATGGATCGCCACTGCGAGAATGCACAGCACTTGGCTGAGTATTTAGAAAATCATCCAAAAGTGCTTTGGGTTAATTACGCAGGGCTTAAATCAAGCCCGTATAACGAAATGAGCCAAAAAATTACCAGTGGTAAAGCATCGGGTATTTTAAGCTTTGGTATTGCTGGTGGCCTAGAAGCGGGTACTCGTTTTATTGATGCGCTAAACATGATTTTACGCTTAGTTAATATTGGCGATGCCAAGTCGCTTGCGTGCCATCCTGCGTCAACTACACACCGCCAATTAAATGATGAAGAGCTTGCTAATGCGGGTGTAAGTCGCGATTTAATCCGTTTGTCAGTCGGTATTGAAAACATTGCTGACATAATTGCCGATGTAAGCCAAGCGCTCGATAAAGCATAGTTACCTCACTACCTTTCATAAAAAACTTTAAAGCATAAAAAGCGTTAGTTGAAAATAAACTATCGTTTTTTATGTTTTTCTAAAACCAATTAACAAGTATACACCCTTGTTTTATATACCTTTTTTATAAAACCTCCCTAAGACTTTTATATTTCTATCGTTTGTTTTTCATTCACATGTCAATTTTGTATTGACACTAAGATTAGTTACTACTACATTTGTAACAGTACCACTAGAAGTGTAGTAATAGGAGCGACAATGAAACTTAGTGATTTTGAAATGGATATTATGCAGCTGCTCTGGCAGGAAGAACCCTGTACCGCGAGTCAACTACATAAAGTGCTTTTAGCTGATAAGCAAAAAGATAAAAAAGTAGCCTATACAACAGTTAAAACTATCGTAGATAGGTTAGAACACAAAGGGGCGATTGAGCGCTGTGGACATGAAGGTCGAGCTATTGTTTTTAGAACAATCGTGACTCAAGACACATTATCGGGGCAAGCTATGCCTAGTTTTATGCAACGATTTTTTAAAGGTAATTCTCGTAGTTTAATTGCCCACTTTATTAAAGAAGAAAAGCTAAATGATGAAGATATAGAATATTTACAAACGCTTTTAAAAAATAAGAAGTTAGATTAAAGGAGAGGGTAATGACGGATTATTTACTAACTTGCACACTTATTAGCTTATGTATTTTGCTTACAGTAAAAGGGCTAAAAAATGCCCCAGCACGATTAAACTTTTACATTTTAATGACTGCCTTGGTATGTTGGTTTGTCCCTTGGCAATATTTTTCCCAGTTATCCTTATTTGAAGTGGCAAATCGTTACACATTCAACGTGGCGCAATTGATTCCCAATGTTAAAGCATTAATACCAAATGCTGAACAAGTAGCAACTAAGGACGAATTACAAAGCGATATGAGTATATGGGACTTATTGCCATCACTTAGTAATGTTTTTATGGTTTTAGTTTTAGCTGGTTTTGGATTGTTTTCATTACGCATGAGCCTTTATGTAAAGCTTATAAAAAACTTATACATTAACTCAAAGCCAAGTCCTGAACTTAAACACATTAACAATCAGTATCCAATTAGACTAACAACCCATACAGAGCCTGCTTTTGCTACCGGGTTAATAAAGCCTGTTATTTGGCTAGAGTCGACGATGGTAAATCGTGAAGAATTAGATTCAGTCATTCAACACGAGGTAACTCATTTACAACAAGGTGATATTTATTGGACGTGGCTTATTTGTTTTATAGAAAGCGTTTTTTGGTGGAATCCTATTTGCTTAAAGTTAACTGGTTTAGCAAAAGAGCAACTCGAACTTAGCTGTGATGAGTTGTGTATGCAAAAGCTAAAAGGTAAATACCAATTGGATTTAGCCAGTTTATTGCTACAAGAGCAAAGTGCTAAAAGCTCGCCTAACTTTTTTACCCCCCCACTTTTGAATATTGCTCATTCTAAGAGTTTTAATATTCAGAGGATCAAAATGTTAAACAAGGAAAAAACAATGAAAAGTAAATATTTGGTTATGGTTGCGGCGGCAATGTCTTTTAGTGCTTTAGCTGCAGCGCAAATTGTAGATGGTAGTTCAGATAACAAGCAGCCAAGTAATAATACGTCTCAGGCTCCTGTTAAAAGTGAAGAATATAAACAACAACTTGCACAGCTTCTAAAAAGTGCTGCTGGGGCAAAAAGTGATACCCTTGAACTGTTAAACCAAGCTGCGCAAGGCATACAACAATGGCACTTAAATAGAGATAAACTTGCTGGTTTTGAAGAAGCTGAAATTAAACTACAAAGCTTTAGGCTGCTAGATCACGTTTACTCTAAACTTGAGCAATATGAAGATATACTGAGTGCTTACGAAAAATGGTATGAGCCTGGTAGTAACCCGCCTTACTTTTTAAAAAATTCACTAGCAACCGCGTATATACAACTAGGGCGTTATGAGCTTGCTGTTGCAGAGCTTGAAGATTTATCAAAACAGCTTGAAGGGAAACTACATGTTGGCTCTGCTGATAACTTAGCACTGGCATACATTTACCTTGATGATTACGATAAAGCGTTAAAAACCCTAGAGAAGGTTGATGCAAAAGACGATGTATACGGAAATATCCTTAAATATTATGTTTATGATAAACAAAATAACCGTAAAAAGATGGATGAAATCAAAAGTAAAATCCCAGAAGCATTTGCAGTTACCCCCGCGTTATTACCACAAAGCGGCCTACCTGGTTCGCAATTGTTGAGATTGCTATAAGTTTTCAATTACGATGAGGCTCGGAGTATCTGAGCCTCTGTTTAATGTTATTGGTACAAATACAGTAAAATAGGTCTAGATTATTTAAATCTCTTGGGTAATCGCTTAGCGATAACCTAAATAAAAATGGCTAAAAGTAGTGATTTTTCACAATAGTTGGTATGTTACAAGTAACATTTTATTTAATTGTGTGTGATGAAAAAAAACAAGCGTTCTTCTCTTCAAGATATTGCCGATGCGGTTGGTGTAACCAAAATGACGGTGAGTCGTTATTTACGTAATCCCGAAAAAGTATCAGAGTCTACTCGCACTAAAATTAGTGCAGCTATTGATACGCTAGGTTACATTGCAAATAAAGCCCCTGATTTACTCTCTAATGCTAAAAGCTACTCTATTGGTGTACTAGTCCCATCGTTAACGAATCACGTGTTTGCTCAAGTTATAAAAGGCATTGAAGATGTGACAGGGCCTGCAGGATATCAAACAATGTTAGCCCATTATGGTTACAACCCTGAAATTGAAGAAAAACGGGTTGAGTATCTATTGTCGTATCACGTTGATGGTTTAATTTTATCAGAAACCACACACACAGACAGAACGCTAAAAATGATTGAAACGTCAGGCGTACCTGTGATTGAAATAATGGATACTCATCACTCTCCTATGCAGCAAGCGGTTGGTTTTGATAATGTTAAAGCCGCTTTTGATATGACGACGGCACTTTTAAATAAAGGCTATCGCAATATTGTTTATATAGGTGCAAGGCTCGATGTACGAACACGTCTAAAATTTCAAGGTTATTCAGATGCTATGTTAGCTAAAGGTTTTACGCCTAAAAGTGTGATGACTGATCAAGCTTCATCTTATAGTTTAGGTGCTGAACTTTTACAAAAAGCGCGTACTGACTACCCAAATACTGACTGTTTGTTTTGTACTAATGATGATTTAGCAATTGGGGCTATTTTTGAATGCCAGCGAAACAACATTTTAGTGCCTAGCCAAATGGGGGTTGTGGGTTTTCATGGCCATGATATTGGCCAAGCAATGGTGCCTCAATTAGCAAGTGTGATCACCCCTCGTTATCAGATAGGTAATGTTGCGGGAAGAGAGTTGTTGAGCCGGATTAATTCAGATTTGGATGCTAGGATTAATTATAAGCAAGTAATTGATACTGGTTATATAGTTCATCTAGGTGAAAGTGTATCTAGCGTCAATTAACTTGGCCGGTTCCGCGTCAATTATCTTGGCCGGTTGATACCGAATTTTATTTACTCTTATTGAGCGCTGTTTTGCGTCGGTAGCTGTCACCTTCACAATGAATAATCGTGGCATGATGAACCAAACGATCGATTGCCGCGACTGTCATCGTTGAATCTTCAAATAGTTCATCCCATTGCTCAAATGATTTGTTTGATGTGATGATCATGCTGTGTCGCTCATAGCGATGGGCTATCAATTCAAACAGCACGCTCGTTTCCTGTTCAGTTTTTCGAACGTAACCAACGTCATCAACGATTAATAAGCTGTATTTATCGAGCTTTACAAGTTCGTCTTGCAAGCGTAAATGTCGCTTTGCTTGCTGGAGTTGTTGAACAATCGCTGACGCGGCAACGAACTTAACTTTATGGCCCTGCTCGATAAGGCCATAACCGATGCTACTGGCGATATGCGTTTTACCAAGACCACTGGCGCCAAATAACAATATATTGCCACCGTGCTTCAACCAATCCGGCTGATTTATTAAATCAGCAACAAGGGGCTTACTAACCCCATCAACAAGGGTAAAGTCGAAGCTGCTAAGGTGTTTACCCATTGGCAATTTTGCATCTTTTAAAAGCCGCTGAAGGCGTTTGTCATCGCGTGTCGCAAGTTCAACATGGCACAGCTCAGACAAGTATTGCTGCGGGCTCCATTGTTCTTCCATCGCTTTTTTTCCCAGGGTATTCCACTGTTGAAGCATGGTGCTAAGCTTTAATTGTTTCAGCATTAAAGGTAACGAGGCCGTGAAGTTATCCATGTAGACCTCCCGGTATCATGCTGCTATAAGCGCTCAAGCTGTGTTGCTTTATTTTTATTGTGGGTATGTTTGATGCAATCACTAAAAATTGCGCTTCACATTCTCGGATGGCCGGTAATTGTCGCTGAGTAATTGACACTGCTACAAATCGTCCTAATTGACGTTCACACCCACTTTGTTTTGCTAAATGGAGCAGTTTTACCATGTAATAGCTCGCTTCATCCGCTAAAAGATGAGTATTAACGTATTCCCAAATAGCTTTGTAATTGTCGCTTGGGAGTAAGTCGTCACGTAGTTGTGAGTAGCGAAATGCCAATGGTTTTTTAACCAATGCGTCAATAACATGCAAGTAACTAATATTGCGTGCACGGCACCCTTTAGAAGCATAGACACGCGCTAACGTTTGAACTAAATCGCTGCCATAGCGCAGCTCTAAGCGGTTGTCATATAAACGAACAAGTAATCGGCTACCAATAAGGCGTGACGGGACGCTATAGGTAACACGTTTCAATGAAATAGTACTCGTACGTGACACCGTTAGATAATGCTCGGTGTAATTGACGCTCATCGTCCGTGGTAAAGCGTGTAATTGTCGCTGCTCTACTGCGTACTTATCACTTACACGGCGATTACGGCGAGCAACAATGTCTGCAACAAACGATTCATAGACTTCTCTTGTCTGAAAGTCATAACTACCACGGATTTTTAATGCTTGCTCCAGTTGCGATTTAAGATGCCCATGAGGGCTCTCAATAGCCCCATTTTCATGCGCAATACCGCGGTTATTACGGGTCGCTTTAAAGCCATAATGGATAACTAGCTCATTAAAGCGCTCTGTAAAATCATTATCATTAGTATGATTACGATAGGCGGCACTGAGACTGTCTGTACGCACTTCTTTAGGCACACCGCCGGCTGCTTTAAATGCGTTTTGCACACCATCAGAAAAAGCAGCAAAGCTTTCACCGCNCTGGCGGGCATACGATAATGAAACAACATATGCTTAAGGGGTTCACTAGCAATGGTAACGGGTGACTTCACATGTGTGAAATCACATATACCTAATAGGCCATACTCGTGTGTTTGCAGGAATACGACCTCTTTGCTTGAGCCATACAGTGCCCGCCATTTATGAATTCGACGCTCTAATGTACGCCGTGAGCTCGGGTTAAATTTGTCGGTGTGAAACTCGCAAAGATGATCAAAAATTCCCACTGGAGTTAACGTAGCATCACCTTGAAGTAGAGGGACAACAATACTGTCCCAGATAGATTCAAGTGGATCTATACGTGTTCGCCATTGGCGTTTATTAGACAATGGCTGCTCATCCAGTTTATCAATGCGCCTTGCTGAACGTTCAGAAATACCTGCTTTCGCAGCCGCGATAACTTGGCTATTACGCTTTCTATGTTTCATATAAATAGTGACCTGCTGATCAGTGATTCGTGTTCCCGGCACAGTGAACTCCTCCGTTCTGCTGTACCGAACCTTATCAGATCAACCGGCCAAGATAATTGTCGCTAGACCGGCCACCGTAATTGTCGCTTAATA